>NZ_BAAHYI010000007.1:0-133343 GCF_054657635.1 Halanaerobaculum tunisiense | reverse complement strand
CTTCCAGACAATATAAAAGAAATGAATATTTAAATTAATTATAAAAAATAGAACTGTTAAATACAGACTATACAACTAGAGAGGAATATGAAGCTAAAATAGCTCAAAAAGTATATAATAACAATGCAACAGCGAAGGGGCCTAAGATAAAGATAGCAAAAGATCATGAGTTAGCAAAGTTTATAGAAAAGAAAATAAAGGGGATACAAAAGTGGATGAACAGCTACCCGAGAAAGATGTTTAACTTTAAGCCTTCATCTGAAGTCTTTCGGAAAAAGTTAGGAATGGTATAGATAACATTTATATATGAAGGTATAAAAAACCGTGTATTTTAACTTGCAATTAATAACAAATGATATAACCATTGCTAGTTGCTTCTTTCTAGTTTTTTAAGGTTTGGTCACCTTATGTAATACTAGAAAGTGAGCAACTTTTCCTTTTTTAAATTGAAAAATTATTTTATTCAACAACCTAATCTTTAAAATAAAATTTACAGTGATTAATGTTGAGTAGTAATTAATTATATTATTTAGTAAATTCCTTTAGGTGTTTTTCGGATTTATTTACTAAATAAATAGGATGATTGTGGTTATTTTTTTCTTTGACAATTTCATCTTTTTCCTTCACAATATATAGTGGTGAATAAAGTAGATATTTTTAATTTTATAATTATTCAGGAGGGGTTTTTGTGGCACAAGCAGATCAACAACAAGATGTAGAACCATATGTAGCAGCCGAGGAATCCATGGTGGAGTTTAGTTGGATTTCTGTTATCTTAGGGACAATTATGACTGTTATTTTTGCTGCTGCTAATGCTTACTTAGGATTAAAAGTAGGTATGACAGTTAGTGCTTCAGTACCAGGAGCAGTAATTTCAATGGGGATTTTGCGGGGAGTATTAGGTCGCGGAACTATCTTAGAGAATAATACTGTCCAGACTATTACTTCAGCTGGAACTTCTCTAGCAGCAGGTGTAATTTTTACTATTCCTGCTTTAATATTATTAGGTATTCAACCGAGTATGATTAAGATCTTTTTAATTTCGTTATTAGGTGGTATTTTAGGTATTTTATTTATGATTCCGTTGCGAAAATATTTAATTGTAGAGGAACATGAAAATCTTCCTTATCCAGAAGGAACAGCTTGTGCAGAAGTTTTGATAGCTGGAGAAGAAGGTGGCGCTAAATTTAAAGATGTATTTGCTGGTTTAGGTATGGGGGCTATTTATAAATTTTTCTCTGGCGGATTGAAGATTTGGCCTGAAACAGTAGAGTGGGCGATTCCTGCTTATCCTGGTTCTGCTATCGGCTTTAATTTATATCCATCTTTGTTAGGTGTTGGTTATATTATTGGGCCGCAAATTGCAGTTCGGATGTTAGCAGGAGGAACATTAGGTTGGTTTGTATTAATGCCTTTAATTACTAATGTAGGAGCTGGCTTAGCTGATCCTTTATTTCCGGCCGGTAAGACGATAGCTGAATTAGGTTATTGGGGTGTTTGGGATAATTATATTCGTTATGTAGGTGCTGGTGGAGTAGCTATGGGCGGAATAGTTAGTTTACTCAAAGCATTACCGACTATTGTTACTTCTTTTCAAGCAGCTATAGGTGAATTGACTACAAGTACAAAAGATAATGTTGATCAGTTAAGGACTAATCTGGATTTATCATTAAAATGGGTGGTTTTAGGATCAGTTGCTGTTATTTTAGCTATTGCGCTACTACCACAAATACCAGTAGGAATTTTAGGAGCAGTATTTGTAACTGTTTTTGGTTTCTTCTTTGTAACAGTTTCTTCTCGGATAGTGGGTATTGTTGGTAGTTCTTCTAATCCTGCTTCGGGAATGACTATTGCGACTTTATTAGCTACTAGTCTAATTATGAAGTATTTAGGCTGGACTGATGAAAGTGGAATGATAGCAGCATTAAGTGTAGGGGCTATTGTTTGTATTGCTATTGCTGTAGCTGGAGATACTTCTCAAGACTTAAAGACAGGATTTTTGGTGGGAGCAACTCCTAAAAAGCAACAGATTGGGGAGTTAATTGGTATTTTAGTATCAGCAATTTTTGTAGGTGGTATAGTCTTAATGTTACATGATGCTTATGGTATTGCTTCTAAACAATTACCAGCACCACAGGCTAATTTAATGGCTATGGTGGTTAAAGGAGTTATGACAGGTAATCTACCATGGTCCTTAGTTTTAACAGGAGTATTTTCTTCATTAGTGATTGAGATGTTTGGAATTGGTTCTTTACCATTTGCTGTAGGACTATACCTACCAATTCATTTAAGTACACCAATTATGATTGGTGGCTTAATTAAGTTAGCTTTAGATAAGAAAGAATTTGCTACAGAAGAGATCAAAGATGATAAGGACGAAAGTGGGATCTTATTTGCTTCTGGACTAGTTGCCGGAGATGCTTTAGTAGGTATTTTATTAGCTGCTTTAGCTTTACAAGGTTGGCATCAAGTGATTCAGATTGGAGCTAGTTGGTTAGGTAATCTAGAAAATATAGTTGGTTTAGTAACTTTTGTATTGTTAGCTTATACTTTATGGAATAATTCTGTTAGAGCTGATATTAGAGATAGCCTTAAGAAATAAAATTCAGTTTAATTAGTTGTAATTGACTAAGCAATGTGTTAATATAGTTGTACAAGGTGTACAATAATACGAAATGATTATAAATGAATAGAGAAAATAATAATGTTAAATAGTGTTGTGGAAAAAGAGAACCACATTCAAGTCTTTAAGGAGGGGATAACTCTTCTTTAAACTGAGCTTGAATGTGGTTTTTTATTATTTTTGGTTAGCTTAAGGAAAATATAATTCTAAAGATAAGTTTGAATAAAGTAACACTTTGTGATAAATTTAACAATTGTTGCAATCAAACAGAAAATATGTTAATATGATTAATGAAATAATATAAAATTAGAATGTTTTACTAGATACATTATTGGTAATATTTCTCTGATGTTTTTTAGGAAGTATCTTCTTTTTTTTGGAGGTGATAATTAAAAAATTAGAGAGGTGAATAGTTGAATTTAGAATTTTTGAGAATAATTTATCAAACCATGTTATAAAGGGGTGAAAAAATGGAGACTAAAACTTTTGCCCAGGGAATTCATCCACGGTATAATAAAGAGTTAACTAAAGATCAATCTTTACAGGTAGCTAAAGTGCCTGATGAAGTATTGATTCCTGTCCAGCAGCATATTGGGGCTCCAGCAGAACTGTTAGTTGAAAAAGGAGATCAAGTTGATTTAGGAGAGAAAATTGCTGCTAGTACTGGCTTTGTATCTGCTAATATTCATGCTAGTGTATCTGGGGAAGTAGTAGCAATTGAAAGAGTTGATGATACTTTAGCAGTCAGGATTAAAAATGATAGAGAAGATAGCTGGGCCAACCAACTATCTAAGAACAAAATTTCTGACCTTCCAGCAGATGAATTACGAAGTATCGTCCAAGAGGCAGGAGTTGTCGGCTTAGGAGGCGCTACTTTTCCTAGTCATGTAAAAGTAGCTATTCCAGAAGATAAAGACGTGGATACAGTAATTCTCAACGGGGCAGAATGTGAACCATATTTAACAGTTGATCACCGAATCATGTTAGAAGAAGCACAAGAGGTAATAACTGGTTTGCAAGCTTTAATGAAGATGGCTGAGGCAGAGCAAGGCTATATTGGGTTAGAAGATAATAAAGTTGATGCCATTAATAGATTACAGGAAGTAACTAAAGATTACCCTCAGATTGAAGTTATTGCTTTAGAGACTAAGTACCCTCAAGGAGGAGAAAAACAGTTAATCGATGCTGTGTTAGGTAGAGAAGTTCCTTCAGGAGGATTACCATTGGATATTGGGGTAGTAGTTAATAATACAGGTACAGCAGTGGCTATTGCTCAAGCAATTACAGAAGCTAAACCATTAGTTCAACGAGCTGTAACAGTTACCGGAGCAGTTAATGAACCTCAGAATTTATTAGTTAGAATTGGTACTCCAATTGAGGAATTGATTGATCAGTGTGGTGGTTTTAGCACTGAACCTGGTAAAGTAGTCTTAGGCGGGCCAATGACAGGTCAAGCTCAGAGTGATTTGAATGTGCCAGTAACTAAAGGAACCTCTGGTGTTTTAGTACTCAGCAAAGAAGAAGTAAGCCACCAATCAGAAATTAGTTCTTGTATTAGGTGTGCTCGTTGTGTTGATGCTTGTCCGATAAAGTTAATCCCGACTAATATTGTTAAGTTAGTTAAAGCAGATATGATTACAGAAGTTGAAGAGTATAATATTTCTGATTGTATTCAGTGTGGTTCCTGCACTTATGTTTGTCCAGCTAATATTGAGATGGTACAGTGGATTAAATTAGGTAAAGCAAAATTACAAGCGGAGAAAAGAGATAGTTAGGAGGGAAGTATATGGCTAAGGATACACAATTAACAGTTTCTTCAGCACCTCATATGCGAAGTCAAGAAACAACAACTGGAATTATGTTCAACGTAGTTTTAGCTTTACTACCGGCTGCTTTGGCTGGTATATATTATTTTGGTACTTATGCTTTAGTACTAATGATGAGTTGTTCTTTAACAGCAATGGTAACTGAAGCAGCCTGGCAAAAATTACGAGGAATTCCGATTACAATTGATGATGGAAGTGCGTTAGTAACTGGACTTTTATTAGCATTAACTTTACCACCTGCATTACCCTTGTGGATGGCTATCTTAGGAACTATAATTGCAGTGGTACTTGGTAAGCATGTTTTTGGTGGATTAGGCTATAATTTCTTCAATCCAGCTTTAATAGGAAGAGCTTTTTTAATGGCTTCTTTCCCTGTAGCAATGACTACTTGGAATCAAAGAATCAACTTTCAAGGGGTTTTTAATTGGCAGGCTATAGATGTAACCTCGCAAGCTACTCCGTTGGCTACTCAACAAGAACTAACAGGTGATCTTGGCCGACAACTATTTTTAGGCCAGATTGGAGGATCTATAGGAGAAGTTTCAGCTGCTTTACTTGTTTTAGGTGGCTTATATTTGTTATATAAAGGGTATATTGATTGGAGAATCCCTACTGGTTATTTAGGTACAGTAGCTGTATTAACTACTTTTGTAGGAGATAAGGGGCCAGTTTATAATTTATTAGCTGGTGGTTTAATCCTTGGTGCTTTCTTTATGGCTACAGATATGGTAACTAGTCCTGTTACTAAGCAAGGTCGTTTAATTTTTGGGATTGGATGTGGAGTATTAACAGTTATTATTAGAGTTTTTGCTGGTTATCCGGAAGGAGTAATGTATTCTATTCTGTTTATGAATATGTGTGTACCATTAATTGATCAGTATACTCAACCCCGGGTATTTGGTGAGGTGAAAGCAAATGGCTAATAAAATTAAGCCGCGATTAATTATTGTTTTAACTGTAATTATGATTGTTTCTTCTTTGGTATTAACTTTTGTTTATCAAATAACAAAACCAGTAATTAAGGCTCATAGCGAAGCAAAGCAAGAAGCAGCTATCTTAGATGTATTACCAACAGAGGCTACAGAGTACGAAAGGATAACTAAGGAGTACACTAAGCCAGTCCAAGACAATAAAAAGGCTAAAGAAAAAGAACTTACTTTATATAAAGGGCTTGATAGCTCAGGTAATGTAGTAGGTTATGCAGTTGAAAACTCTGGTCAGGGTTTTCAAAGTAAATTAAAGTTAATGATTGGACTGGACTTGGAACAAAGCAAAATAATTAAAATCAATATACTTTCGCAGGCAGAGACTCCAGGTTTAGGAGCTAGAATAACTGAACCAGATTTTAAGTCGCAATTTAAAGGTAAGTCTTTTGCGGATAGTTTTACAGCTAAAGAGGATGTTGATGCTATTACGGGGGCAACTATTTCTTCGCAAGCTTTAAGTGATGTGTTAGCTACAGCTATTGATGATGTTCAACAAGCTTATAGTGGAGGTGAATAATATGGCACAACTATGGAAGGATTTTGTAAAAGGTTTATGGGAGGAGAATCCAGTCTGGGTTGCTTTATTAGGGATGTGTCCTACCTTAGCAGTAACTAATACAGCCACTAATGGTTTAGCTATGGGGTTAGCAACTAGTTTTGTCCTGTTAGGAGGAGGACTAGTTAATTCTTTATTGAAGAATATAATTCCTGATGAAGTACGAATTCCCAGTTTTATTGTTGTGATAGCTACTTTTGTAACTATTGTTGATTATGTAACTAAGGCTTATTTTCCTGGCATTGCAGCTTCACTAAAGTTATTTATTCCACTAATTGTAGTTAATTGCTTGATTTTAGGTCGTTCAGAATCCTTTGCTTCTCAGATGCCAGTTCATCGAGCTATTGCTGATGCACTTGGTATGGGAGTCGGATTTACTTGGGCTTTAACTTTTCTAGGAGTCTTTCGGGAAGTACTAGGGTTTGGTACTATTTTTAAAGGAACTAACTTTACTATCCAGGTTATGGGAGAGTCATTTACTACCTGGAGTATAATGGTCTTACCTGCTGGAGCTTTCTTAAGTTTAGGATTTATTCTAGGTATCTTTAATGCGATTCAAGATCCAGCTATTAGTTTCAGTGATTTATTCAGTAGTTCTGATAATCAGCTAGGTCAAGATAGATCAAAACGGATTTAATAGAGGGAGGTTGTAAGATGGATAGTATGGGCGAGTTATTTTTAATCTTTTTAACTGCATCAGTTACTAATAACTTTATTTTGGCCCAGTTTTTAGGTATTTGTCCTTTTCTTGGTGTTTCTAAAGAGATTCCAACGGCTTTTAGTATGGGGCTAGCTACTACTTTTGTAATGACTACCTCTGCTATTTGTGTCTGGACGATTAATACATTTATTTTAGTTCCTTTAGGTTTAGAGTATATGAAATATGTAGCTTTTATTTTAGTGATTTCTTCTTTTGTACAGTTAACGGAAATGGCTGTTAAAAAAATCAGTCCTCCTCTATATAAAGCTTTAGGGATCTTTTTACCTTTGATTACTACTAACTGTGCTATTTTAGGATTAGCTTTACAGATTCCAATCAATGACTATAACTTTATTCAAAGTACTATTTTTGGTTTAGGAGCTGGAGTAGGATTTACTTTGGCTATAGTCTTAATGGCTGGTATGAGAGAGAAATTGGAGTTTGCTAATGTACCTCGACCATTACAAGGTGCTCCAATTACGTTATTAATTGCGGGGATGATGGCTATGGCATTTATGGGCTTTTCAGGTATCTAAAAATATTAAGTTTTGAGGCTTATAAAAGAGGTGATAATAGATGAATATAAATATATTTAAGAGCGCAGTTCCTAGTATGGGGGCTTTAGGAGCTTTGTTTGCTGGCGGATTAGCTTATGCTTCAGTCAAATTTGCAGTAGAAGAAGATCCCAGAAAAGAAGAGATAGAAGAGGCTTTACCTGGGGCCAACTGTGGTGCTTGTGGCTATCCTGGCTGTAGCAGTTTTGCTGATGAAGTGGTTAACGGAGCCGCTCCAGTAGATGGTTGCCCAGTAGGAGGTTCAGAGGTAGCTAATAAGGTAGCTGAAATTATGGGTGTAGAAACTGATGATGCCGAGGAAGTAATGATAGCTCAAGTTCTTTGTCAAGGTGGTCAAGAAGAAACAGAGTTGCAAGCTACTTACCAGGGTGTTCCTACTTGTCAGGCAGCTGATATGGAAGCAAATATCAAATCTTGTAGTTATGGTTGTTTAGGTTTTGGTGATTGTGTCCAGGTCTGTCCTTTTGATGCTATTACTATGACTGCTAATGGATTACCAGAAGTTGATCCGGAAAAGTGTACTGGATGTGAGAAGTGTGTACTAGAATGTCCTAGGGATATTATTGAGTTAGCTAACCAACAAGAACAGGTAATTACTAAATGTAAATCTATTTTACAAGGAGCAGTCAAGCAGGCTTGTGATATAGGGTGTATTGGTTGTTCTTTATGTGCTCAAGAATGTCCTGTTAATGCTATTGAGATGGAGAATAATCTACCAGTAGTTGCAGCTGAAGAATGTATTGGCTGTAATCAATGTGTTGAAGTTTGTCCTACAGAGGCTATGGTAGAGACTCCATTTGAAGTTGAAGCTGATTCTGCTGTAGCTGCTGAGGGAGAGATTATAATTGGGGATGAATGTGTTGGCTGTACGTTATGTACCAGTGAATGTCCTGTTGATGCTATTTCTGGAGAACAAGGTGGCCAGCATCAAATAGACCAAGCTGAATGTATCCAGTGTGAGCAGTGTATTTCTATTTGTCCTCAGGAAACAATTGAATATAATTAAGAGTTAGTCCGCAGTAGATTTATGTAGTTACCTTCTAATTTTAAAGTAGTTTTGATTATCCAAATTAAATGATTTGTATATATTATTTAAACTGAAGGAAAATAATCAATAACTACTTTGAACAGAGGAGGTTAATTATGTTTCATTATACTGTTGAAACAGATAAAGAAATTGAAGAAGCAATTAGTTCTTTAAAGAAAAAACTTAAAAGTGAAAACTTTGGGGTGTTATGGGAATTTGATATTAAGGATAAATTGCAAGAAAAAGGTTTAGATTTTGATCAGGAATATCATGTTCTTGAAGTTTGTAATCCTAAAGAAGCTAAAAAAGTATTAAATTATAATCAGTTGACTGGTTATTTTCTACCTTGTAAAATTGTTATTTATGAAGATAGCGGTACAACTAAAGTTGGACTTCCTAAACCAACTTCTTTGATTGGTTTAGCAAATGATTCATCATTAACAGAGATTGCAGAAGATATTGAGAAGCGGTTAATTAATTGTATCGATACTATTAATTAATTTGCTGGCCAGCTAATGCTGGCTTTTTTTACTATCTAATTTCAATTATCATCCGTTTCGAAATAAAAAGCTGGCTCATTAAGAGCCAGTTCTTTCTTATTTAATTAAACTAAAAACTGTTCAATATTCAACATTATCAATATCTGCAATGCCAAACTTATCGACTAATATATTAGCTACATTGGTTAGTATCTAATACTCTTGGAATACCTCCAATATTGTCTAAGTCTAGTTTATTATATTTATATTTAGTACATCAAGCAGAATATCAATCTTTTAAAAATAAGTTAAAGGAATATAAGAGGAGATATTGGAGCTTAAATGAAAAAGATGATATACTGGCATTGAAAATAAAAGACGAATTAATTGCTTCATTAATAGAGCATATTAAGACTGAAAGTAAAGTTATATTTAATTGATAAGAAGGTTGGTATAGAGTAAGTTGATAAAGAAAAACGGTGAAAAACAAGATAGGAGTGAGAAGATGCTAAATCCTTCTACAGGAATCATATTTGAGGGGATCCCTGCTACTGGTAAATCAACAATTATTCGTAATTTATTAAAAGTTCCAGAAATTTTAGAGCGAGATTTTATGTCTTTTTTAACTTATGGTGAAGATATCACTCAACGAGTGCTAGAGAAAAAGTATAATCAGGGCCAACTTACCAGAGAAGACAACTTAGAGTTACTAAATAATATCATAGATCCATTAGAGAAATATAAGGCTTATTATCAAAAGCGAGGTTGGGACTGTTCTCAAGTAGAACATCGTTATGCTTTTTTGTTGGAGCGATTTCATATTACTCACGTTACTTATTTTGATCATTTGAGTTGGGGTGATGTAGTAGAATTTGATAAGAAGTTGGCCCGGTTAAATACTAAGTTATGTTTTTTAGAAATGGGGTCACAAGTTATGTCTGAAAGAATAATCTATAGTCGTGGTCAGAAATGGCGTAATTATATTTCGCGCTATGGAGCAACTGAAGAGGAGATAATTGACTATTATCTTAGCCAACAAGAGAGAAAAAAGAAGTTAGTAACTAGAAGTAAGTTACCTAGTTTAATTTTAGATGCTAGTCAGGCTAATTGGGATGAGTTAGTTGCTCAAATAGTTGATTTTTGGGATATAAACTAAGAGCAATAAAAAGGGAATGACCTGAGGCCGTTCCTGTTGATCTAAATTAAGCAGATAGATCTCGCTGATTGAATTCTACTGAATCATTGGATAAGTTAAAGAGCCATGAAATTAGATAATAATTGATGTATAAAGTTGGCACTCATGCCCATTGTTGCTAAAGCTCCTAATATAGTTAAGCAACCAAAAATTAGACTTAAACCAATACCGAGTTCAGTAAGTACCATTATCTTCTGGAATAAGACTTGATTAGGGCCTACAACAGCTTCCATTAAATCAATATATAACTGCGGTGCCCCCTCACCCCATAACATAGCAGAAGCACCTGAGATAAGATATTCTTCTGAGCCAAATAACCAACTTCTTGGATTTTATTAACACCTTCTAGTAATAAAATCTTTAAATTGATGTTCAATATAATCCCAAATTAAATTAAAGCCATTTACTTCGAATAGATAATACATATTAACTAGACTTTTAGTTTTGACGCCTCCAGTCCAGATTAAGGTCTGGGTCTTAATTTCTTGTTCGACCTCTTCGCTATCCTTACTGACGATATAGCCATCTTCTAAAGAGACTTTAACTCCTTCGAGCCCAATCCGATTACCAGCAACTCCATGTAACTCTGTTAATAAGGTATGATGCAATAAGGTAATCTCTATTGTATCATTAGCAGGAAAACTAATTTAAGAATAGAAGAAATATACCACTGACGGGTATCTCCCATACTATATTATAATGTTCCAGTACTTGGTAGGCTGTTGTCAACTAACTATTGTCAATTCCAATAAAATATTATAAAATTAAAATAATAACTGTCGTTGATTTTTAATAACTATTGGGTGGTGTAAGAATGATAAACAATATTAAACGAAACTGGTTAAGTGTTTTAGTAGTGATTTTAGTAGTTATGGTGGTAGGTTGTACTGGAGAGGATAATACCTCGCAACAAGGAAATACTAAATCAAGTGTCCAGTCTGATTATTTGATGGGGACAAAAGTACGGATGAAAGCTTATCATTCTGCTCCTGGTCAGGTGCTAAAGGATTCATTTTCTATTGTGGAAGATTTAGAAGCTAAGATGAGTTCAAGTATAACAGATAGTGAAGTTAATCAGGTTAATCAGGCAGCAGGGCAGAAGAAGGTACAAGTAAGTGCTGACACTTATCAAGTAATCAAGAAAAGTTTGGAGTATGCTCAATTAACTGCGGGGAGTTTTGATCCTACTATTGGCCCCTTAGTTGATTTATGGGGGATAGGGACTGAAAATGCTCAAGTACCTACAGATAAGCAAATAAAGGATAGATTATCTGGAGTTGATTATAAGCAAGTTGAGTTATTTCCGGCTAATAAACAAGTTTTTCTCAAACAGCCAGATATGAAGTTAGATGTAGGGGGCATTGCTAAAGGTTATGCTGCTGATCAGGTTATTGATCTATGGCAGAAACAAGGAGTAGAAAGTGGTTTTATCAGTTTAGGAGGTAATGTATCAGTCTTAGGAGCTAAACCTGATGGTAGTCCTTGGAAAGTAGGGATTCAAGATCCTAAAGAACCGCGGGGTAATGTAATGGCCACTGTAGAAGTCAGAGATAAAACAGTAGTTACGTCAGGTAATTATGAGCGTTATTTTGTTGAAGATGGAGTTAGATATCATCACATTCTTAATCCTCAGACTGGTAGACCAGCTAAAAAAGGAATCATTAGTTCTACAATTATAACTGATAACTCTTTTGATGCTGATACTTTAGCTACAGCAGTTTATGTATTAGGAGTTAAAGAAGCATTAAAATTAATTAGAGATTTACCTGAAATTGAAGCGTTGTTAATTAATCAAGATAAGGAAGTATATCTAACTTCTGGTTTAGAAGATAAAGTAAGTATCAATCAAGATAAAAAATATGAAATAGTTGATTAGTATATTTCTATGAAGTAGGTGATTATTTATTTAGTTTAACTTTTACTATGTTATCAGGTCAAGTAACAGAAAAGTAATTTCAGAAAGTATCAGAAACTATTAAAAATATTTGTGAAGGTGAAATTGAACAACATAAGACTAGATATAGCTAATAATTATATATTAAAGGCTAAGGATAAAATAATTAAGTTTGATTCAAAAGTAATGGAAGCATTTGAAAAGCAGATTATAAATCAAAACGGGCCAAAGAATATGGACTATAATATTAGTATCAGGTGCAACACATAATATGGACCGTATTGTTAAGCTTAGTAAAATAAAGCTAAATAGATAGTTTAAATTAAGAATCAGGTGCTTAAGCACCTGATTCTTAATTCCATAATTAATTTTTTGGTAGAAAAAGTAACCTTTATTGTTAAGAGTTAAGTATGTAAGTTTATAATAAAAATGCTATGATTATAATAAGCAATTACTTTACTGAATAAAATTTGATTTTTAATTTAGTGTTTATAAATAGGTGTAGTTTGGTATAATACAGAAAGAGAGGATTATTATGATTAGAAAACAATTGTTTTTATCTTTGTTAATTGCAGGAGCAATTGTATTACATATCATAGAGTTTTCCTTACCAACTTCACTACTGTTTCCTGGAGCCAAATTAGGACTAGCCAATATTGTTACTTTATTAGTATTAGTGGTTTATGGTTTTTCAGCTGGTCTACAGGTATTACTTCTCCGGATAGTTATTTCTTCCTTACTAATAGGAACTTTTTTAACGCCTGGTTTTTGGTTAAGCTTATCGGGCGGATTGGTTAGTTTTGTGGTAATGGGAGTTAGTTATTATTATAGTGATCAATTTAGCATTGTTGGGGTTAGTATTTTAGGGGCAACCTTTCATAATTTAGGTCAGCTGTCAGCAGCTTATTTTTTGATTGGTAGTTGGCGATTGTTGATTTATCTACCATATTTATTATTATTATCCTTACCGACAGGAGTTTTTGTGGGGGTAGTTGTAGTTAAATTACAAAATCACTTAACTATAACAGAAAAAAGAATTATTTATAATGAAAATTCTTGATTGAGGCAGGAATTTGTAGTTAGTTAACGAATTTAATATTAAGAAGATATGTTTAAGTGTAGTAGGAGGAATTAGAAAGATGGAGAAGATTATATTAGCTTCTTCTTCTCCGCGGAGAAGAAGTTTATTAGAACAATTGGATTTTGATTTTGTAGTTTATCCTAGTGGTATTGATGAATCACAAGTCCAAGAAAGGAATCCTCATTGCTTAGTGCAAAAGCTATCGCGTTTAAAAGCTACTAAAGTAGCTCGCGAAAGAGAAGGAATAGTCATTGGAGCAGATACAGTAGTGGAGTTAGAAGATGAATTATTAGAAAAGCCTGTTAATCGTGATGATGCTTATAAAATGTTAACCCAGCTAAGTGGTAGAAGTCATCAAGTGGTAACTGGTATTACAGTAGTCTGGGGAGAACAGAGTTTAACTGATTACCAAAAGACAGAAGTTTTTTTTAGAGAATTAAGTGCTAGTGAGATTGAGGATTATATTTCTACAGGAGAACCATTGGATAAGGCGGGAAGTTATGGTTTGCAAGGTAAAGGAGCTATTTTAGTGAAAAAAATTAATGGTTCCTTTTATAATGTAGTAGGGTTACCTGTTACTAAGTTAGTGCAGATGTTAAAACAGATTGGAGTGGAAGTGAAATTTAGTGAATGAGCATTTAACAATTAAGGATTTGCCTGATGAAGAACGACCACGAGAAAAGTTGATTAAGTATGGGCCAACGAGTTTATCTACTTCTGAATTACTAGCTTTAATCTTGCGAACTGGTTCTCAAAAGAAGACTTCGCTAGCTTTAGCTAATGAAGTATTAAGTGTTTGTGAGGGATTGCAAGGAGTAATTGAATATGATGTTGATGAATTACAAACAATAAATGGAATTGGTGTTGCTAAAGCTACTCAATTAAAAGCGGTAGGAGAGTTGAGTAAGAAGATAGCAGTAAGCAATTCTCAATTAACTAAGATCAACTCACCTGAAGAATTAGCTGAGATTTTAATTCCTAAACTAAAGCATGAAACTCAAGAACGTTTTTTAGCAGTTTTATTAAATACTAAAAATGAAATTTTAGCCATTAAAGAGATCTCTAAAGGAAGTTTAAATAGTTCAATTGTCCATCCTCGGGAAGTATTTCGGTTAGCTATTAAAAAGAGTAGTGCAGCAGTAATTGTAGCGCACAATCATCCTAGTGGAGATATCACACCAAGTCAAGAGGATATAGAATTATCCAACCGATTAGCTCAAGCAGGAGATATTGTTGGAATTGATGTTTTAGATCACTTAATTATTGGTCAAGATGAGTATGCTAGTTTAAAGACTAGAGATTTATTTTAACTTAGACAAGCTATGTTTTTTGTTGTAGGAAAGGAGAATAAATTATGGTAATGGATTTTCTGACTGCCCCATTTTCTAGAGATATGGGAATAGATTTAGGTACGGCTAATACTTTAGTTTATATCAAAGGTAAAGGGGTGTTGATTAGAGAACCTTCTGTAGTAGCTACTGAATCGAATAAAGATTCTTCAGAAGGAGTGTTGGCTGTTGGTAATGAAGCTAAAAAAATGATTGGACGAACTCCAGGTAATATTATTGCTATTCGTCCGATGAAGGATGGAGTTATTGCTGATTTTGAAGTTACTGAAAAGATGTTAAAGTACTTTATTCAAAAGGCCCATAAAAGAAAAAGATTAGTTAGGCCGCGGATTGTAGTTTGTGTTCCTTCAGGAGTAACAGAGGTAGAAAAAAGAGCAGTAATCGATGCTGCTTTACATGCTGGAGCTAGAGAAGCATATTTGATTGAGGAACCAATGGCTGCAGCAATAGGAGCTGGTTTGCCAGTTCATGAAGCTACAGGAAATATGGTTGTAGATGTTGGGGGAGGAACTACAGAAGTGGCTGTTATATCTTTAGGAGGAATAGTAAATAAAAAGTCGATTAGAATAGGTGGCGATGAGTTAGATGAAGCGATTGTGCACTATGTTAAAAGTACATACAACTTGATGATTGGGGAAAGAACAGCTGAAGATATCAAGATGTCTATTGGTAGTGCTTATTTTGCCTCTAATGATGAAGTTGGCCTTGATGAATCTATGGAGATTAGAGGACGTGATTTAGTAAATGGGTTACCTAAAACAATAGCTATTAGTGCAGAAGAAATTCAAAAAGCCCTTCAAGAACCAGTAGAAGACATTGTACGAGCTGTTAAGAATACTTTAGAAGGAACACCGCCTGAATTATCAGCTGATATAATGGATCGTGGTATTGTAATGGCTGGTGGAGGTTCCTTACTGACTGGATTGGATAAATTACTGGCTGAAGAAACTGGGATGCCAGTTTATCTAGCAGATAATCCACTAGATTGTGTAGTGGAAGGTACAGGTATGGTATTAGAAGAGTTAAATGATTTAAAGAATGTGTTAATTACTCCTAAGCGATTATCCTAAATTTAAGCTAGGTGGTGTAAGGTGTTAGATTTCTTAAGAAAGCATTATAAAAAGCTCTTAATTGGATTACTAATTAGTCTGCTCATTACTTTTATCAATCTGATTGGAATAGATGAGGATTATAATTTGGTAGAAGGAACAATTGTTGATTTATTTAATCCAGTCTTTCTAGTGGTGGATACTGTAGAGGATTGGACTCAGCAGACAGTACAGGTTATTTTAAACTATAAGCAAGTCAAAGAGGAAAATAAACGGTTAAAAAAAGAAATAGCTACTTTGCGTTATAACCAACAACAGCTAGAGAAAGTAATGCTTCAGAATCAGAGGTTGAGAGAGTTACTTAAGTTTAAAAAATATATGCCTTACCAAATAACAGGTGCTAGTGTGATTAGTGACAGTACTGATAATTGGTCAGAAGCATTAATTATCAATCGTGGTAGCAAGGCAGGCATTAAAGCTAAAATGGCTGTTGTGGCTCAAGAAGGATATCTGATTGGTAGAATTCAAAGAGTAAGTCAGCATACAGCTCAGGTGGTTTTGATAAATGATCCTAATTTTTTAACTGGTGGTTTGATTAGGAGAAAGGAATCGCGAGATTTAGGTGTAGTTAAGGGCCAACCTAAAGAAAACAAGTTACTAATGACTAATTTGGCTTGGAATGCTGATATTCAAGTTGAGGATGAAATTGTAACTTCTGGTTTATCTCAACATTATCCAAAGGGATTACCAATCGGAGAGGTTACATCAGTTAGTCCTGATAATTATGGTTTGACTCAGAAGGCAACCTTAACTCCCTTTGCTAACTTACAAAATATTGAAGAGGTATTAGTGATTACTGATTTTAATACTAAGGAAAAGATACTACTACCTCCTTTAGAGACAGAGTCTAAGTTTAAGCAGGAGGCAGAATAGTGTTTTATTTAATTTATGGAATAACAACTATTATTTTTCTTATTCTGCAGGGCTTAGCTAGTGTACAATATTTTTTTTATGGAATCACACCTGATTTTTTATTAATTTTAATTATCTTTTTAGCTGTTAACTATGGTAGAACTACTGGTGGTTTAACAGGTTTTCTGATAGGTTTTTTACAGGATCTATTTTCAGGAGGATTATTTGGTATTAATGCTATTAGTAAAGCAATAGTAGGTTATTTAGTTGGGTTTTTAAAGAATAATATTTATCGGGATAAATTATTACTTCCTCCTTTAGTAACCTTGCTAGCTACTGTAGTTAATCAGTTATTAGTTGTCTTTTTTGCTACTTATTTAGTAGCCTCATTGACATTACAGGAAATTTTACAAATGGTAATTATTCCTTTAGCTTTGTGTAATTCTGCTTTATCAGTAATCATTTATCCTATTCTTTATAAATTAGGGGGCAGCAGTAGTGAAAGAAAATCAGAGAGAGAATAGGAGACTTTCTTTATTTAGATTTGGTATTATATTTATCTTTTTGCTTTTATTAGGGAGACTTTATTATCTTCAAATCTATAGCAACCAACAATTCAGAGAATTATCAGAAGGATATAGAACTTCTGTAATTCCTATTAGTGCTCCTAGAGGTAAAATTTATGATCAAGATGAAAAATTATTAGTATCTAATAAATTAACTTATACAGTATCTGTAATTCCTAGTGAACTCGAGAAAAGTGAAGAGCAATTAACAGAGTTAACTACTATTCTCGACTTAAAATTAGAAGAAATAAAAAATAAACTAAAAGATAATACTACCGATCGGGCAGTTGTTCTCCAACGAGATATAAGTCGGGAGGAATTGATTCGGTTAGAAGAGAATAAAAGTCAAATACCAGGATTGATTATTGAAAAGAAGCCTATCCGAGAATATGTACATGATGATTTAGCAAGTCATGTATTAGGTTATGTAGGTGAAATTTCTGCTTCGGAATTAACATCTAAATCCGATCAAGATTATAGAATAGGAGATTTAATTGGTAAAGCAGGTTTGGAATCGATTTATGAAGATTATTTAAGAGGAAAGAAAGGTAAAAAACTGATAGAAGTCAATAATCTCGGGCAAAAAGTAGATACTTTAGGGGTTGAAAATCCAGTTACTGGTTATGATTTAGTCTTAAATCTAGATTATAAGTTACAGAAGACTGCTGAGAAGCTATTAGCAGAGAAAATCAAACAACTGATTGCTAAAGCTAAAGATGATGTTGAAGTTAAACAACCTCCTAAAGGGGGCGCAGTAATTATTACTGATCCTGATGATGGAAGTATTTTAGCAATGGCTAGTTATCCTGAGTACGATCCAAATCAGTTTTCAACTGGAATGTCCCCAAGTGAGTGGCAGAAATTAAATGATAATTACTACCAACCTCTGTTAAATAGAGCTATTAATACTAGTGCTCCTTCTGGTTCTATATTTAAAATAGTTACTGCAGCAGCTGGTATGGAAGAATTAGATATTACTGGTGAGACTGAATTTAACGATCCAGGTTATTATAAAACTGGGGGAGTTAAATTTAAGAACTGGTACCCTGGAGGTCAGGGAGAAATAGATTTTGTTGATGCTATTGCTTGGTCAAATAATACAGTCTTTTATAAATTGGGACATCAATTATATAAAGAGGATAAGACTTTGCTTCAGCAATATGCTAGACAGTTTGGTTTAGGTAGTCAGACGAAAGTGGATCTACCTAATGAAGCGCAAGGCTTAGTACCTGATCCAGCCTGGCGTAAAAATAGATTTGATAAGAGGGAAAATCAAATCTGGTATCCTGGTTATACTATTAATCTTGCTATTGGTCAAGGTAATTTAAGAACTTCTCCACTGCAGTTAGCCAATTTAGTTTCTGCTGTAGCTAATGGAGGTAAGTTATATCAGCCTTTAATAGTTGATAAAATTATTGATTCTGAAGGTGAATTAATCAAAAATGTACAGCCGCAACTATTAAGTGAATTAGAAGTTGCTCAATCAGATTTAGAGGTAATTACCAAGGGGATGCAAGGAGTTACTGAATACGGTACGGCTGAGGATTCTTTTGAGAATATTCCTCTTGCTATAGCAGGAAAGACTGGTACAGCTCAAACAGGAGGTAATAGACCTAATCATGGTTGGTTTGCTGGTTTTGCTCCTGTTGATGAGCCAGAGATTGCTATTTCAGTCTTTATAGAATATGGGGGATCTAGTAGTAATACTCTACCTATAGCTAAAGGGATGATTAAAGAATATTTTGATTTAGAAATTGAATTAAATGAGGAATCTAGGTAAGAGTTATTAGGAGGAGGTAGGATGCAAAGGAGTGTAGTATTTAGAGCAGACCAGGAGGGACTCGTTATTTTACTAGATGATGAAGCTAAGTTTTCCACAATTAAAGCTGATTTAAGTGATAAATTTGAGCAAGGGGATAACTTTTTTGCTGGTAATACATTTGTTAAAGTTAATTTAGGCAGTAGATGTTTATCCCACCAGCAAAAAAGAGAGCTATTAGAAATCTTTAAAGCCCAATCAGGCTCCTTTGTAATTGAATTTGATAATAGTTTTATTTCTAATGTTGACCAAGAAGAAACTAGAGATTCATTATTAATTAAAAGAACTATCAGATCGGGCCAATCCATTAGTTATAAAGGTAATATTGTAGTAGAAGGAGATATTAATCCTGGGGCAGAAGTAGTAGCTCAAGGGAATATTCTAGTCATGGGGGAAATAAGAGGTTTTACTCATGCTGGGGCTGGTGGGGATAGCAGTTGTACAATTTCAGCTTTTCGTTTAAAACCTATTCAGCTACGGATAGCTAATTATATTGGACGAGCTCCAGATGATTCCGCAAATGTTCCTGATGCTGCTGAAATTGCTTTTGTAAAAGGTGAACAGATTGTAATTGATTATTTGTAAGGGAGGAATTGTGATGGCAGGAAAAGTATATGTTGTAACTTCTGGTAAAGGAGGCGTAGGAAAGACGACTACTACTGCAAATTTAGGAGTTGGATTGGCTAAGTTAGGTAATAAGGTAGCTTTAATAGATGCAGATATTGGGTTGCGCAATCTGGATGTCGTTTTAGGATTGGAAAACAGAATTGTTTATGATATTGTTGATGTAGTAGAAGATAATTGTCGTTTAGAACAAGCTTTGATTAGAGATAAAAGGTATAGTAGCTTACATTTGTTACCAGCCGCTCAGACTAGAGATAAAACTGCGATAAGTCCAGACCAGATGAGTCAATTATGTAATCAACTCCAACAAGAGTATGATTATATTTTTGTTGATTCTCCTGCAGGAATAGAACAAGGATTCCAGAATTCTATTTCTGGAGCAGATGAGGCAATTGTAATTACTACTCCTGAGGTTTCAGCTGTTAGAGATGCAGATAGAATTATTGGGATGTTAGAGTCGGAAGGATTATCTGACCCTGAATTAGTTGTTAATCGAATTAGAATGGATATGGTCCAGAGTGGAGATATGATGGAGATAGAAGATATGAAGGATATTTTAGCTATCAAATTATTAGGGATTGTTCCTGAAGACGATCAAATTGTTGTTTCCACTAATACAGGAAAACCGATTGTTTTATCCGAAGGAACTAAGGTTGGTCAAACTTTTTGGAATATTGCTCGTAGGATAGAAGGGGAAGACGTATCTTATATTTCTTTAGAAGCAACTTTAGTTGATCGATTAAAACGATTTGTTGGACTTAATTGATGGAGGAGGAACAAATGTGTTGGATCTAGTTAAAAGAATTTTAGGTAATGATGAGGTCTCTAGTAAAGAAGTAGCTAAAGAAAGATTAAAATTGGTTTTAATCAATGATCGAATTGGGGTTTCTCCTGAAGTGCTTGATCAGATGAAAGAAGAATTATTAGAAGTAATTTCTAAGCATTTAGATATTGAAGAGAATGGATTAGAGATGGAATTTGAACAAGAAGAAGATTCTATGGCCCTGGTAGCTAATATTCCAGTTAAAAATTTAAAGAAGACAAATAATGAATAGGATATATAAGATTAGGCCAGGAATTACACCTGGCCTATTTTGCTTTTTAAATTCTTTTTTGTTAAGTTTGAAACTGGACTATTGTAAGTAGATGTTATATAATTTTAAGATGAAGTTGGTAATAAGGAGGTATTAGATGGGAAAGTTATTTAATAATCTTGATTATATAATACCGCTAGTTGTTTTGATTCTGATAGGAGCTGGATTAGTTTTGATTGGAAGTGCTACTTATAGCCCTGATAGTTCTTTTTGGCAGAATAATTTTTTGCAAAAACAAATAATAGCAACTTTAATTGGTAGTGGAGTAGCAATTATAATTTTATTTTTTGATTATAGAATATTAAGGGATTATATAAAAGTTATTTATATAGGAAATATATTATTGTTAGTAGGAGTTTTGGTATTAGGGGAGACAGTTAAGGGCGGCCAAAGTTGGATTTCTGTAGGGGGATTTAACTTTCAGCCAGCTGAAATAACTAAATTAGTAGTAATTATTGGTTTAGCTGATTTGTTGGCTAAGAAGAAGTATAATTTAAAGTATATTTTAGGATTAGTAGTTCCTGGCTTATATATAGCTGTTCCTTTTGGGTTAATTATTTTACAGAATGATTTAGGTTCAGCTTTAGTATTAGGGGCTATTTTTATCGGTATGGTCTTTATTGCTGGGGCTAATATTAAGTTTTTAGTAGGTAGTTTTTTAACAGGAATAACTACTTTGGCTAGTTGGATAACGGCTCATTTATATTGGGATGTACATCTTCCTTTAAAAGATTACCAATTAAATAGATTTTTAGTTTTGATTAACCCTCGCTTAGATCCGCAAGGATCAGGTTACAATGTAATTCAATCCAAGGTAGCCATTGGTTCAGGAGGCTTTTGGGGAAAAGGGTTATTTGCTGGAACCCAGAATCAGCTTAACTTTTTGCCGGAGCGTCATACTGATTTTATCTTTTCGGTCTTAGGTGAGGAGTTTGGTTTTATTGGAGTAGGGATTATTTTGTTACTTTACTTTATTTTGATCTGGCGGGCGATTACAGTAGCCCAGGAAGCTAAAGATAGTTTTGGGCGCTTGGTAGTAGTAGGAATTTTATCTATGTTTATGTTTCATATTCTAGAAAATGTAGGTATGACACTTGGGATTATGCCTGTTACAGGAATTCCTTTACCTTTTATCAGTTATGGAGGTAGTTCCTTAGTTACTAATTTAATAGCTATTGGTTTAATTATAAATATTAATATTAGACAGAAGAAGCTGTTGTTTTGATTCATATTTAATTTAAAGGGCTTGAATTAGCTCATAGCACATGACACACAGCACATATTAGTTTGGTGCCACTAATATGATTATACTATGTAGAAAGCATTAGGAAAGAAGGTGGCACTATGTTTCAGATAGCAAATGTTAGGTTGAAATTAAATTTATTGTTTCTGTTAGTCTTATTTTTATTTGCTATTTCTGGTTTGTTTGTTAAAGCTTGCTTAAGTTTTGTAGTAGTAGTGGTTCATGAGTTGGCCCATTCAATTGTTGCTATTCGAAAAGGGGTTACAGTTAATGAGATTGAGTTGTTGCCTTTTGGGGGCGTAGCTAAATTTAGAGATTTAATCCAGTTAGCTCCTAAGACAGAAATGCAAGTAGCTATAGCTGGTCCAGCGATTAATTTACTTTTAGCAGCAGTTATATTATTATTGTTTAGATATCAGATTATAGATCCAAGTTGGGGTAGTTTTATCTTAAAGACAAATTTAACTATTGGTTTATTTAATTTACTTCCTGTACTTCCCTTAGATGGGGGGCGAATTTTACGGGCCAAATTAACTGCTAGCTTAGGATTTAAAGAGGCTACTTATCAAGTTCTTAAGTGGAGTAAGTATCTAGCTGGAGTAGTAGCCATTTTAGCTGTGGCAAGTTTATATTATGATTATGTTAATTTTTCTTTATTGATTATCTGCTTTTTTATTTATTTTACAGCGCTAAAAGAAGGACAATATACGCCCTATATTTTAATGCAGTATATAGCTAAAAAAAAGGGGCAGGTTTTGAACCAGGAAGTAGTTAGTATAGAACAGTTGATAGCTTTTGGAGACACTCCACTAAAGGAAATTGTAGATCGTTTAGTGCCTAATAAATTTCATACAGTATTGGTAGTTGATAAGCAATTTAATATTTTAGGTTTAGTTACTGAAGATCGGTTGATTAATTCTTTAATTGATGACCATCTGGAGTTAGCAGTGAAAGAATTAATTGATTGACTAAAATATGATTCTAGATAAAGATAAGGAGGTGATTTTTTGTGGCAAAAGAGATCCTAATTAATGGCCATAATTTAGAGAAACAAATTGCTATTGTTGAGGATAGAGAATTAGTTGATCTAGTATTTGAACGAGATTTTGCTACTCAATTAGTAGGCAATATTTATCAAGGCAGAGTAGAGAATGTTGTACCAGGTATCCAAGCAGCTTTTGTGGACATAGGTAGAGAGGATAATGTCTTTTTACCAGTTAATAGCGTTATTCCTCATCAAGAAGAAGCTAAGATTGAAGATATTTTACAGATTGGAGATCAGATATTAATTCAAATAGATAAGGATCCTGTAGGTACTAAAGGACCTAAAGGAAGTACTAAATTAGAATTACCAGGAAGATATCTGATCTTATTGGATGAACCAGGACATATTGGAGTCTCTCGTAAGATCGAGGGCCAAGAACGAGGTAGGTTAAGAGTATTAGCTAGAGAGATTGTGCCTGAGGATAAAGGGGCAATTATTCGTACTGAAGCTGCCTATCGGGAGCAGACAGAAATTGAACGTGAACTGGATTATCTAATGGAACTAAGAGCTGAGATTGCAGCTGATGGAAGACAAGCTACAGGGCCAACTTTGCTTTATGAGGAATTAGATTTAATTGATCAAGTAATTAGAGATCGCTTTACTGAAGAAGTGGACAAGTTGGTTGTAGATACTAAGGAGGATTATAGGCAGGTGATGGAGTTTGTTAAGCATTTGGCTCCTGAACTCCAGGATAGAGTAGCTTATTATCAGCATCCTGAACCAATATTTATTCGCTATAATATTCAAGAGCAGATAGCAGGACTTTTAAAGCGAGAGGTTGAATTGGATTGTGGTGGTTATATTGTAATTGATTCGACAGAAGCTTTGACTGCTATTGATGTTAATACAGGAGCTTATAGTGCTGATAATTTAGCTGATACTACCTTACAGACTAATTTATCTGCTGCTAGAAAAATTGCAACTCAGTTAAGATTGCGTAATATTAGCGGGATTATTATTATTGATTTTATTGGGTTACAGCGCGAAGAGGACAAAGCTCAGTTATTAAAAGTATTAAAAGCAGAACTGGCTAAAGATAAGACTCGTACTTCTTTGTTAGGTATGACTGAATTGGGGTTAGTGGAAGTAACGAGAAAGCGAGAGAAAAATAGTATTAATCAGTTATTAAAAGAAGAGTGTTCTTGTTGCCAAGGATACGGCAAGGTGTTAACTAGTGAGACAATTATTCAACAGGTCTTTACTAAATTAAAAGCTAATTATTGGAACCAGGATCCTGATACTGTGTTATTGACGCTGCATCCTGAGTTAGTAATTGATTTATTCCAGAAGGCCCAATCTGAGTTACAGCAGGTAGCTCAGGAATTAGAGATTACAGTTTCCTTACTTGGTGATAGTAAATTAAGTAAGGAAGAGATTAAAATGGAAGCTGATAGTCAACAAAAGATTAGGGATATATTACCAGTAGCAGTTGGTGATCGTTTAACAGTTGAAGTAGAAGCTGAGTTGACTGCCCAGGATGGACTAGCTATGTTTAATGGCTATTTGATTCAAGTTTTAGAAGGAGCAGCGCTAGTAGGTTCTAAAACCAAAGTAGAAATAACTGAGTTGCATAATCTGTATGCGGTTGGTAAAATAATTAGAAGAATTGATTGAGATAGCAGCCTGCCTTTTTTCTTTTATTGGCCCCAGACCATTGCTACAATTATGTGCTTTGAGCTATGAGCTAAGTTCCAACAGAATTTTTTTCTTGACATTTGGTTAGTTGTATGCTAGAATTTGTATTCGTAAGTGGTTTTGTTAAGCCACTACCAAAACCGCACGGTACGGGTTTTAAAATCTATTGTAGATTGCCTAGTTGCCGGCGAGTCTAAGGTAGAGGAGGTGCTGGTATGTACGCAATTATTAAGACAGGTGGAAAGCAATATAGAGTTAAGGAAGGCCAAGAGCTAGAAGTTGAAAAGTTAGATGTTGAAGCTGGAGATACAGTTGCTTTTGATGACGTTAGAGTTGTATCTACTGCTGAAGGACTAGAAGTTGGCCAACCTACTGTTGATGGTGCTAAGGTTACTGCTGAAGTTGTTGAGCAGACTAAAGGTGATAAGATTATTATCTTTAAGTATAAAGCGAAGACTAATTATCGGAAGAAGCAAGGTCACCGACAGCCTTACACTAAAGTTAGAATCAAAAGTATTGATGCTTAATGATAGAAGTTAAGCTTAAACGAACTAAAGAAGATAATATATATGCCTTTTCTGCTCAGGGTCATGCTGAATATGCTCCCGAGGGTGAGGATATTATTTGTGCAGCAGTATCAGTTATTCTCCAGACAGCTGTTTTTGGACTCCAGGATTATTTGGAGTTAGAGCTGACTGTAGATACTAATAATGGCTGGTTAAGCTGTCAGATCCCGCCTTCGTTGGCCCAGGATAAAGAGGTTAAGGCGATTTTAGAGACGATGTCGATTGGTTTAGAAGAGACAGCTCAAGCTTATTCTGACTATATTAAAATAATTAAAGGGGGTGGAAATAATGATTAAAGAAATGAATCTTCAGCTTTTTGCTGAAAAGAAAGCAGTTGGTAGTTCTAATAACGGTCGGGACAGTATTTCTAAACGATTAGGTGTTAAAAGACACGACGGCCAAAAAGTAAAAGCTGGTAGTATCCTTGTTCGCCAAAGAGGAACTAGTATCCATCCTGGATTAAATGTAGGTCGCGGTGGAGATGATACTCTATTTGCTAAAGAAGAAGGATATGTAACTTTTGAAAGAAAAGGTAGAGATAAAAAATTAGTTAATGTCTATACAGATGAAGAACTTGAAATTATGGCCTAATTTAATGATGCAGACTCCCAGTCACCTGGGGGTTTTTTTATTATTAGTTGTGAAGTGTGAGTGTGGGTGTGTGTTTAATTTGTGTGAGTAAAAATACAGCCTTAATTTTTTATAATAGATGTGCCCACACTCACACCAATTTCTTACACTATTAATTGACAATTATTGCTTAACAATTTACAATTATAAAGTAAGATGAATTAACTACTTAAACTTGTGGGAAGATAATTTAAAGTATTACATAAATCAGGAGTTGGTATTTGTGTTTGTTGATCAAGCAACAATTAAAGTTAAAGGTGGAGATGGCGGTTCAGGTATGACTAGTTTCCGGCAAGAAAAATATGAATCTACTGGTGGTCCGGATGGTGGTGATGGGGGGGATGGCGGACAGGTTATTTTAGTTGTTGATGAAGGTTTAAATACACTTTTAGACTTTAGAGAAAGGAATCTTTTTGCTGCTGAATCTGGTGAAAATGGTAAAAGTAAGAAACAACATGGTAAAGATGCTCCCAATTTAAAGATTCCAGTGCCTCCTGGAACAACAGTAGTTAATCAAAAAACTGATGAAGTAATGGCTGATTTAATAGAAGACGGTCAAGAATTAGTAGTAGCTAAAGGAGGTCGCGGGGGACGAGGAAATGCTAAATTTAAAAGTTCAACTAGACAGACTCCTAAATTTTCTGAGGATGGAGAGCCAGGTGAAGAAAGAAAGATTAAATTAGAATTAAAATTATTAGCTGATGTAGGATTGGTTGGTTATCCTAGTGTAGGTAAATCAACTTTAATTTCTCGTGTTTCTGCTGCTGAGCCGGAGACAGGTGCTTATCACTTTACAACTTTAGACCCTAATTTAGGAGTAGTTAAAAGAGATGATTTTGGCTCTTTTGTTATAGCTGATGTACCTGGGTTGATTGAAGGGGCTCATGAAGGAGTAGGTTTAGGAGATCAATTTCTACGCCATCTAAAACGAACTAAAGTTTTAATTCATATGTTGGATATTTCTGGTTTAGAAGGTCGCGATCCCCTACAAGATTTTGCTAAGATCAACGAGGAGTTAGAAGCATATAGTTCTGATCTATTAGCTAAATCTCAGGTAGTTGCTGCTAATAAAATAGATTTATCAGGAGCAGAGGATAATCTAGCTGAAGTTAAAGAGGAATTAGAAGCTAAAGGTTATGAAGTATTTCCTATCTCTGCTGTTACTGGTGAAGGTGTAGCAGAGTTATTGGAGCGAGTTTATGAGTTAGTTCAGGAAGCTCCAGAAACTATTAAGGAAGAAGAACGAGAAGAAAAAGTAGTTATTCGAGGGCCACAACCTGAGGAGGAAGAACCAGAATTTGAAGTAGAACGGGTTAATGATATTTTTATGGTCTCAGGAGATGAAATTGAACGAATAGTTGCTATGGCTGATTTAACTACTGATGAAGGATTACAGCAATTGCTTAAGAAGTTTAAGCGGTTAGGATTAGAAGATAAATTACAAGAAAAAGGCATTCAAGAAGGCCAAACAGTAGATGTGGCTGGATTACAATTTGAATATTACGAAGGATAATTAAGGAGGAAGAATAATGAAAGGTAAACAGAGAGCTTATTTAAGAAGTCAAGCTAATGAAATGAATCCTTTGTTCCAGATTGGGAAACAAGGGATTACTGCTGGAGTGATTGAACAGGTGAATAATGCTTTAGCAGCTCGAGAATTAATTAAACTAAGGGCTTTAGACAATAGTTTATATACTGCTCAAGAAGCAGCTTATGAACTAGCAGAAGAATGTGAGGCAGAAGTGATTCAAACAATTGGTAATGTTTTAGTTCTCTACCGTCGGAATGATGAAGATCCTCAATACCATCTACCAGAGTAAAGTTAGGTGACTATTATGCGCAATCAAATTAAGGAAGCAGAAAGAATAGTAATTAAGATTGGAAGTAGTACGTTAACTCATGAAAATTCTAAGTTGGATCTAAGCCGGATAGAAAAGTTGATTCGCCAGGTTGTTAATTTAAAGCATCAGGGTAAAGAAGTTATTTTAGTTAGTTCTGGTGCAGTTGCAGCTGGTTACGGAAAATTAAATATAGGGGATCGTCGAGAAACTATTCCTGAACAGCAGGCTTTGGCTGCAGTAGGCCAAGGTATACTAATGAAGACATATCAACAGTTATTTAGTGAGTATGGTTATCAAGTAGCTCAAATCTTATTAACTCAAAAGGATTTAGCAGATCGTCATCGTTATTTGAATGCTAGAAATACTCTATCTCAACTATTAGAATATGATGTAATTCCAATTATTAATGAAAATGATACAGTAGCAGTTAAAGAAATTAGATTTGGTGATAATGATACTTTATCTGCGTTAGTAAGTAGTTTGACTAGTGCAGATCTATTAGTTATTCTATCTGATATAGATGGTTTATATACTGCTGACCCTCGCGAGGATGATTCAGCACAACTAATCAACCAAGTAGAAGATATTTCCCCTGATATTGAAACTTTAGCTGGTGGAGCTGGGACTGGTCGAGGTACAGGAGGTATGGCTACTAAGATTACTGCAGCTAAGATTGCTACTAAAGCCGGTTTACCACTGGTAATAGCTAATGGTAGTTTAGAGCAAGTAATAACTAAAGTCAGCCACGGTCAAAAGATAGGTACTATCTTTTTATCTCAACCAGGAATTACTAGTCGAGAACAATGGATTGCTTTTAACCTTGATGTAGCAGGGAAAATTGCTGTTGATAACGGGGCTAAAGAAGCTTTAATAGCTCATGGTAGTAGTCTATTAGCTTGTGGTATTCAAGAGATCATAGGTGATTTTAGTGCTGGAGATGTAGTTGATATTATAGATTCGACAGGGGAAAAAATTGCTAGAGGATTAGTTAACTATTCTCAGCAAGAAGTAGAACAGATTCAAGGTTTACAGTCCAGCCAGATCAAATCTGAATTAGGTTATCAGGCCTATGATGAAGTGGTACATCGAGATAATTTGGTTGTATTGTAATGTGTCACTTTCGTGCTATAGCTATCTGTCGTCTGTCGTGAGCCAGTTCAAATTTAAAACCTAAAACACAATCCCCCCTAAAGTATATTAATTATAAGGGGTTGGATTTTGAATTTAAAGGTTTTGAATTAGCTAATAGCAGACAGCACACGACACACGACTGTGTCACCATAGGTGACACAATATATTTAAAAAAGGAGGAGAGTAGATGGAATTAGAAGAGAAGGTAACTAAACAGTGTCAAAAGGCTAAAGAGGCGGAGCGAGAATTGGCTAATTTAGGGTCTGAAGTAAAGAATAAGGCTCTTTTAGCTATGGCTGATGCTTTAGAAGAAAGAGAAGAAGATATTTTAGCAGCTAATGAACAGGATATGGAGTATGGGAGAGAGAATGGTTTAGGAGAGTCATTACTTGACCGGTTACTATTAACTGAAGATAGAATTGCTAAGATGGCGCAAGGTTTAAGGGAAGTAGCACAATTTTCGGATCCGATTGGTGAAGTTTTAGAGATGAAGAAGCGGCCTAATGGGCTGAAGATTGGTCAAGTACAAGTTCCTTTAGGCGTGATTGGGATTATCTATGAAGCTCGGCCTAATGTAACTGTTGATGCAGCTGGATTATGCCTTAAGGCTGGTAATAGCGTTGTTTTAAGAGGTAGTTCTAGTGCGATTAATTCTAATAAAGCAATTGTAAATGTTATTTCTCGGGCAGCTTATGAAGCTGGTTTGCCTGAAGGTGCAATTCAGTTGATTGAAAGTACAGATCGTAAGGCAGTCCAGGTTATGTTTGAATTAAATGATTACTTAGATGTTTTAATTCCTCGGGGCGGAGCTGGTTTGATTGAAACTGTAGTTAATAATTCTACAGTACCTGTGATCGAGACAGGGGTAGGTAATTGTCATACCTTTATTGATAGTGAAGCTGATCTGGAGAAAGCAGAGCAGATTGTGATTAATGCTAAGACCCAGCGAACTGGTGTTTGTAATGCTTTAGAGACTTTATTAGTTCACCAGGATAAGGCAGAAGAATTTTTACCAACTATTATCCAAGAGTTAAGACAGCGAGATACTTTAGTAAAAGGGGACGGGCAAGTCCAAGAGATTGTTGCTGATGTAGAAGAAGCTACAGAAGAAGATTGGGCAACAGAATTTTTGGATTATACTTTAGCCATTAGGATAGTAGAAGATTTAGATCAAGCTCTAGATCATATTGCTCAGTATAGTACTAGTCATTCTGAAGCAATTATAACTGAAAATTATACTAGAGCCCATAAATTTTTAGATATAGTTGATTCTGCTGCAGTTTATGTTAATGCGTCGACTAGATTCACTGATGGCGGTCAGTTTGGATTAGGAGCTGAAATTGGTATCAGTACTCAGAAATTACATGCTCGCGGGCCAATGGGCGTTAATGAACTAACTACAACTAAATATATCATTTTTGGTGATGGACAAATAAGAGAGTAATTAATAAATTATAGTCTAATTAAACCTGGGGCTTTTTTGCTTCAGGTTTCTTTTTTTAATATTAAATTTTGTTTTACCTTTAGATCTTCGGTTCCTTCTACTTGTGATAAGCCAATTTTATAATCACATTTCAAAGTTCTAATTTAGGAGAGTGAAACTGTGGAAAACATTTCAGTTTTTGTTGCTTTTATAGCAGGAGTTGCTTCTTTTGTTTCTCCTTGTGTTTTACCTTTGGTACCAGCTTATATAAGTTATATAACTGGGAGTGCTATTGATAAGGGAAGATTATTTACTGTAATTAGAGCAGTTGGTTTTGTGATTGGGTTTTCAATTATCTTTGTGGTTATGGGTGCTTCAGCTAGTTATATTGGACAATTATTTAGCCAATATCAGTTATTATTTACTAAAATAAGTGGAGTTTTGATTGTTGTTTTTGGACTACATATGACTGGTATACTAAAGTTAAAATTATTATATAAAGAGTTTAGATTAGACGGGCCAACTCAAGCTACGAATTGGTTTAGTTCTATCTTAATGGGAATGGCTTTTGCAGCAGGTTGGGTACCCTGTGTAGGGACAGTATTAGGTTCTATTTTATTATATGCTGGAGCAGAGGCTACTTTACAAACTGGAATTTTATTATTGACTGCTTATTCTTTAGGGTTAGGAGTGCCTTTTATAGTAACAGCTATCTTTATTAAGCAGTTTACTAAGTTTTCTGATCGAATTAATCAGTATTTGCCAGTGATTTCTAAAGTTAGTGGTGTGATTATGATTGTCTTTGGAGTCTTGCTGTATTTAAATAAGATACAACAATTAAGTCAGTATTTTTATTTTTAGTTGATAGTGTGTGAATTTAAAATAAAAATTGTAAATTGTCCATTGTCAATTATCAATTGTTTATTTGTTAGAAAGGATGTGGTGAAAGTGAAAAGTAGTCTTAAGTTATTATTGGTTGCTGGATTAATAGTTGGGGTTGTTAGTCTAGGGATTATATACCACAACCAAGGTTTAACTGAGGATAAATCTAAACTTAATCAAGAAGCAGAAGCTAAAGTTGGAATTAGTATTGGAGATACTGCCCCTGACTTTACTTTACAGAATTTAGCCGGGGAAGAAGTTTCTTTATCTGATTTTAGAGGTAAGTTTGTGATGGTTAACTTCTGGGCTACTTGGTGTCCACCGTGTCGAGCCGAGATGCCTGCTTTAGATAGTTTTTATGAAACTAATAAAGAAGATTTTGTTGTCTTAGGAGTTAATTTAGGAGAAGAGAAGTCGCAAGTTAAGTCCTTTATTGAAGATGGGGACTATGAATATCCTATTCTTTTGGATCAGTCTCGTAAAATAGCTCGTAACTATCGAGTCTCAGTAATTCCTACTTCTTATTTTGTCGGTCCTAAAGGTAAGATCCAATATGTCAAAAAGGGAGTTGTTAGCGAAGCAGAATTAAATCAGATTAAGAATAATTTAGAAAGCAAAATTGATCAATAATGATGAGGGCTAGGCCTTTCTTTTTTTATTTTTTGAGGTTATAATCGGTTTGGGGTCTGATCACATATTAGGATGAATATGGTAATATATAATTGTAAGCTTTTATTATATTAGTTAAAGGAGCTAATATAATGAAAAAAATAACTAGTATCTTCTATATCATGATTATCCAGCAGATTTGCGTTATGTTTATGGAGCTGAACCAGTTTTAATCAGGCTTGGGTCAGGTAAGGTGAGTTTTGTTACCAGATAAGGATAAATTAGCTACTACTCCAGTTAGAGCAGCTAAGAAGAATAAAGTAGCTGTCCTCCTATCTTAGAACTTGCCTGGTATTTAATTATTAGATTATTTTTTATTGAATTGAATCTTAAAGTATGATAAGATCATTGAAAATAAACTAAATAAATTGGAGGTATAATATGGATTTTACTTTAATGGAATCTTTTTGTATAATTTTAATTATTTTAGGGATTGGTGATATTGTATCAGCTAGAACAAAGGCTTTTGTTCCCTCTGTTTTTGTAGCTGCGATCTTGTTTTTAGCTGGTTTTTGGACTTTTTTTCCTTCTGATTTAGTCAAGATAGCAGCTTTAGGAATGCCTCTAGCTCAGTTAGGGATGTACTTATTAGTAGCTCACATGGGTACTTTAATGAGTTTACAAGAGCTTGCTAGTCAATGGAAAAGTGTTTTAATAGCAGTTGCGGGAGTTATTGGGGTCTGTATCATGACTTTAACTATCGGAAATTTCTTATTTGATTTTAAGACTGTTATTACAGCTACTCCACCACTTACTGGAGGAGTTGTGGCAGCAATGATAATGTCGGAAGGAGCAAGTGCTCAAGGATTAGATAATTTGGCTGTATTAGCAATTGTAATGTATGTAATGCAAGGTTTTGTGGGGTATCCTTTGACAGCTTTATGTCTTAAACGAGAGGGGAAAAGACTACTAAATTTATACCAAGAAAAAGATTCAGAAGAGGTTGTAATTAATAATTCAGGTTCTGAGAAACAAAATAGTCAATTTAGAATTTTTTCTCCTTTGCCCGATAAATATAAGACTACTTTTGTGATCTTGGCTAAATTAGGATTGGTAGCTTGGGCTGCAGTAGCTTTTGCAGGTTTAATTAACGGGATTATTTCTAAATATGTAGTTTGTTTAATCTTTGGATTGATTGCTGCTGAAATAGGGTTTTTGGAACGGAAACCACTTAATAAATCAGGTTCTTTTGGCTTTTTAATTACTTCTTTAATGGCTTATATATTTGCTCAATTGGCTAAAGCCAGTCCAGAAATGTTGGGGCAGATAGCTATTTCTTTAGCTGGAATAATTGTACTAGGTGTTTTAGGAATGGGCTTAATTTCTATTTTAGTTGGTCAAAAACTTGGTTATTCTAAAGCAATGTCTTTTGCTGTGGCTTTGACTGCTTTATATGGTTTTCCACCTAATTATATTTTAACTGATGAAGCTACTACAGCTTTAGCGGAGACAGAAAAAGAAAAGGAATATTTAATGAATCAAATGTTGCCTAAGATGTTGGTGGGAGGATTTACAACTGTAACTATTGTTTCAGTTGTAATTGCTGGTTTCTTTATTAAATTACTTTAAAAGGAGTGGTTTAAATGATAAATAAATTGATAAAAAATGTCAAAGAATATGTAGTTGAGTTAAGGAGAGAATTTCATCAATATCCTGAACCAAGCTGGAAGGAAACAAGAACTGCTAAAAGAGTTAAAGAAGAATTAGAAGCAATGAATATTTCCTATCAGACGATTGCTGGAACTGGTGTCGTAGCAATAATTGAAGGAAAAGAAGAAGGAAAAACAGTTGCTTTAAGAGCAGATATGGATGCTCTAGAAGTTGAGGAAGAAAATAAAGTAGATTATAGGTCCCAGAATGAAGGAATTATGCATGCTTGTGGTCATGATGGACATACAGCTATGTTATTAGGAGCAGCTAAAGTATTAAATCAAATCAAAGATCAACTTACTGGTAGGATAAAATTAATTTTTCAGCCAGCAGAAGAAGTAGCTGAAGGAGCTAATGAAATGATTACAGGCGGAGCTCTTGACTCAGTTGATAATGTATTTGGTATTCATTTATGGGCTGATTTACCTTGTGGAAAGGTAGCAGTAGAGAGAGGGCCTAAGATGGCTTCAGCAGATGTATTTAAAATTGAAGTGCAAGGTAAAGGAGGGCATGGTGCTTCTCCTCATCAGGGCGTAGATTCTGTGGTTGTTGGTTCAGCTATAGTAATGAACTTACAATCATTAGTAAGTAGAGAATTTAATCCATTGGAATCAACTGTAATAAGTGTAGGTAAGTTTAATTCTGGAACTAGATTTAATGTAATAGCTAATAAAGCAGTCTTAGAAGGAACAACAAGATGTTTTAGTAAAGAAGTAAGAGAACAATTTCCTGATTTAATTAAGCGAGTAGCCAATAATACAGCCCAAAGTTATAGAGCTGAGGTAGAAGTGGAATATACTTGGGGAACGCCACCAACTATTAATGATCCCGCTGGGGCTCAGATAGCTCAAGATGCTGTAATAGAAATGCTCGATGAGACTGCACTAGCAAGTATAGATCCAGTTATGACTGCTGAGGACTTTGCTTTATATCTGGATAAAGTACCGGGAGCTTTTGCTTTTGTAGGAGTGGGTAATAAAGAGAAAGAAGCTAATTATCCTCATCATCACGAAAAATTTAACATAGATGAAGATGGTTTAAAAATTGGTACTAAACTTTATGTTCAATACGTGATAAATTATTTAGAGAAAGTTTAAATTTTAAGAATATCTAAAAGCTCTAGTCCTTGGACTGGAGCTTTATTATTTTTAAGTAGGTCCCTTCATTATTTATGAATATCTTTTCCAGTTGCTCCCTTAGGATAACCTGAGCTGTTGATTTTTTCGTGGTGCGAAAGGATTATTGTTTTGGAAAGTGGGCTAATATTGTGATATTCTTTTGATTAAGAAGGCTGAAGTCTTTTATCATGTAGTATAGCTTCAACACCTAACTTTTTTAATCGTTGTTGATTATAATTTAGAGTTCTGCCTAATAATAAAGATAAGATAGTAACATTAATTTAGTGTTCAAAGGTATAATCATCAGTATTTTTGATATATTGTGTCAAAAGATGATAAAGGGTTAGAATTAGTGGTTAATATTTGTTATTGATTTTAATGGTTAGTATCTGGTATAGTATCAACAGGGTCCAGAAATTAATTTTTGTAGGGAGGTCGACGATGAAGGAAATAGACTTACATATTCATACTAACTATAGTGATGATGCTGATTTTTCTCCCCAGGAGATAATCAATAAAGCTCAACAGAAAGGACTGGCTGCGATAGCAATTACTGATCATGATCTAACAGCAGGTGTGCCCGAAGCTCTTGAGCTAACAACAGATAAAGAGTTAGAAGTAATTCCAGGGGTTGAGTTTGATACTAGATATGGCACTAATAATTTACATATTTTAGGTTATTATCTGGATTGGCAGTCTTCGCAAATAGATGATTTATTAGCTGGCATGGAAGAGGCTAAAGAGGAGCAATTTTTTAAGCGGATTGCAAGACTACAGGAGTTAGAATTTGAGATTACAGCTCAGGAGGTACTAGCTCAGTCTGAGAATGATCGACCATTAGGTGGTTTTATAGCTGAAGTTTTACTTAATAAACCTGCTAATCAGAATGATGACAGATTACAAACTTATTTGACAGGAGAGAAAAGTGATCAACCTTATTTTAACTTTCATCTGGATTATTTTAAAGCAGGGGCTAAGGCTTATGTTCCTTGTTGGAAGCCTCAAGCAAGTGAGGCGATTAAACTAATTAGAGAGTTAGGTGGGGTAGCTGTTTTGGCCCATCCTGGGTCTGCTTTAAACTATGATGATCAAGAAGTGATTACTGATTTGATGGCGGCTGGATTACAAGGGATAGAAGCTTATAGTACCTATCATACCGAAGAGGAAAGGGCTGGATTTATTAAGTTGGCCGAAAAAAATGATTTACTAGTAACTGCAGGTAGTGATTTTCATGGTTCTTTAAAGCCTAAAATCGAATTAGGCGGGGTTAAAGGTAATGATTATGCAATTGTGGACAAGTTAAAAGAATTAAGAGGTGATAGTAATGAGTAATTATTTGGTCCGGGCTATGACAACTAATAAACAAATTAGAGCTTTAGCAGTAGATTCTACTAGGGTAGTTCAAGAAGCACACAAGTCGCATCAGACTACTCCTGTAGCTACGGCAGCTTTAGGAAGGACTTTGACGGCAGGTTTATTGATGGGGTCAATGGTTAAATCAGGTGCTGAAGTTATTCTTCAGATTACAGGAGATGGTCCTTTAAAGAAAATTGTGGTAGAAGGGAATCAGTCCGGTCAAGTGAGAGGTTATGTTTCTAATCCACAGATTGATCTGCTGACTAACCAGGCTGGAAAGTTAGATGTAGCTCAAGCTATAGGACAAGGAGAACTACAAGTTACCAAGAATCTTCATTTGAAAGAACCTTACCAGGGGAGCATTAATTTAGTTTCGGGAGAAATAGGAGATGATTTAACCTATTACTTTACTAAATCAGAGCAGACACCTTCTTCAGTAGGTTTAGGAGTATTAGTTAATCCCGATTTATCTGTTCAGGCAGCAGGTGGGTTTATTATTCAATTATTACCTGAAGCTAGTGAAGAGACAATTGATAAGTTAGAAGAGAATTTAGCTGAGATAAATTCAGTTAGCAGATTAATTGAGCAAGGATTAAGTCCAGAAGAGTTATTAGAAAAGTTATTAGCCGGTTTTGATTTTAAAGTGCTAGCACAAAAGGATGTGGAGTTTGAATGTAAATGTAGTAGAGAACAAACCCAGGAATTAATATTAAGTTTAGGTGAAGAAGAAGTTAGAGAAGTGCTAGAAAAAGAGGGGGAAGTAGAAATCACCTGTCATTTCTGTGGTGCGGCTTATTCCTTTAATCAAGAGGAAGTAGAGGAGATATTGGCTAATTAGAATCTACTTGATTGATTGTTAGTAAACTAGGTGGAATATCAGATGTATAGATAAATTCAGCTCTGAATTGTCCTTGGTAATCAGCAAAAGGGATAGGTCGAGCTATCTCTTTTAGCTGCTGCCAAAATTGATCTGTAACTAGATAATTTTCTTGTATTTCTAGGATGGTATCTGCAATTTGGTGTGGGAAAGCATATAGCTTAGTTAGTTTAAGCTCAGAAATATCTACTGCAATATGAACCTGGTCTTTGATGGGTTGGCCCCAAAAATAGATTCCAGTTGGTCGTTGTGTTTTCTGATCGATAATATTAGTTGTACTCCTTGGATGGGCTACTTTAAGTCCTACTTTTTTGACTTCTTTGATTGCTTCTGTAATCAAAGTTGATTTATTTTCTCTAATATAATGATATAATTTATTAGGTACCAAATTAGGTTTGGTTTGTTGGTGGTATAATTCTTGTAATTGGATTAATTTGTTTTTTTCTGTTCTAGATGTTAGTTTCGTTTTAGTCATTAAATCCCCTCCTAAATAAATTTTAACCAGATTTAGTTTATAGTATACTTTTATTAAACAGGAAGTAAGTTGGTGCTTGAGAGAAATCTTTGTCTATTATATGATAATAAGCAAACTACAAACTTGAGATTAGGAGTTGACAGATATGAATGACGATAGATTAGCAATTGGAATTATGGGCGGGACTTTTGATCCCATTCATAATGGCCACTTAGTAACTGCTGAGTGTGCAGCTTATCAATATAATCTAGATGAGGTTATTTTTGTTCCGTCTGCTAATCCACCACATAAGACTGAACAACAGATAACTAAAGCAGAAGACAGGTTTAGAATGGTTACTTTAGCTACAATGAGTAACTCTAAATTTAAAGTTTCCCGGATAGAGATTGAAAGAGAAGGTTTATCCTATACTATAGATACAGTCTGGGAGTTTAAAAGAAGGTATCCTCAAGCTGAGATTTATTTTATTACTGGTGCAGATGCTATCTTGGAGATTTTTACTTGGAAGAACCCAGAAGAATTATTAGAAGAAGCGCAGTTTATTGCTGCTAGTCGACCTGGTTATTCCTTATCCCAATTAGGACAAGAAATTTATGACTCTTATAGGGATAGTATTCATTTGCTTAAGATTCCTGGATTAGCTATTTCTTCGACTGATATTCGGCAACGTGTAAAATCTAATCGGCCTATTAAATATCAACTGCCAGAAGAAATAGAGTACTATATTAATAAACATGACTTATATACGGAGGCAACAGATAATGAATGAGGAACAAGCTATTGTTAAATTAAAAACAATGATCAGTGACCAGCGATTAAAACATAGTTTAGGAGTAAAAAATACAGCAGAAAAGTTGGCTAAGAAGTATGGTGCTGACTCAGTTAAAGCTCGGTGGGCTGGCTTGCTTCATGATTGTGCTAAAGGTTATAGCGAACAAGTATTATTGCAAAAGGTAGAAGAGTTTGGTATAGTAGTAGATAGCATTCAAAAGCAAGTACCGGCTTTATTACATGCTCCTGTAGCTGCTAAGTTAGTGACAGAGGAGTTTGCAATTGTTGATCAGCAGATTCAGCAAGCTATTCGGTTACATACTTTAGGTAGTCCAGAGATGACAACTTTGGATAAAGTAGTTTTTTTAGCTGATTATATTGAACCCAACAGAGATTGTACAGCAATAGATGAGCTGAGAAATAAAGTCCAAAATAAGTCTTTAGATGAAGTAGTTAGATTTGCTTGTGAGAATACAATTAAGTATAATTTAACTAAGGAATCTATAATTCACCCCCAAACGATTAAGACCAGAAATAGTTTGTTGTAAATAATTTTTCCAAGGAGGGGACTTGATGTCTAAACGATTGTTATTGTTTCTAGCTTTGCTGTTAGTGATTAGCGGGATCAGTATTGTGACTTATCAAGTGTTAACTGAGGCTCCCTCTCCCGATGCAACCCCTGACAAATCTCCTCCAGAAGATATTGGAGAAGAAACTAAGGTGCAGTTGGAGAATAAATTTAATATTTTGCTTTTAGGTTCTGATGTTAAAGCAAAGGGCCAACGACGGTCTGATACCATCATGGTAGCTAGTATTGATCTAGATTCTAAACAGATAGGTTTAGTATCTATTCCCCGGGATACTAGAGTCAAGATTCCAGGTTATGAAGGTTATCATAAGATTAATGCTGCTTATTCTTATGGTGGACTAGAGTTGATGACTGAAACAGTAGAGGGGTTGTTAGAAGTTTCGCTTGCTTATCATTTGCAGGTTGATTATCAAGGGTTTATAGCTATTGTTGATACATTAGGCGGGGTAGAAGTTGAGATAGAACAAGATCTGGAGTATGTTGATCAAGCTGCTGATTTAACTATTGATCTAGAAGCTGGAAGCCAGACATTAACTGGTCAACAAGCGCTAAATTATGTTCGGTTTAGACATGATGCCTTGGGAGATATTGGTCGTATTCAACGCCAACAGAAGTTTTTAAAAGCTGCGTTGGATAAGTTTTTAACTTTCAAAACTTTATTTAAGGTTCCTAAATTGGTGCAAGAATTTAATAACTATGTGACTACAAATCTAGAGCTAGCTAAGATGGCTAGATTAGTAGCAGATATAAAAAACTTTAGTTTACAACAGTTGAAAATGGAGTTGTTACCAGGTGAAGCTAAGTATATCGGAGAAGTTAGTTACTGGTTGCCTGATTTAGAGAGTACTAGGCAACTAACAACTTCTTTATTGGAGACTAAAGATTATTTTAAGCACCAACAGTTAACTTTAACTGTTTTAAATGGCCAGGGAAGTTCTGGTTTAGCTAGTCGTGTTGCTCAGTTATTAGCAAGCCAAGGTTATAAAATTGAGCAAGTGGATAATGCTGATCATTTTAATTATCAGGAAAATAGGATTTTAGTTCCCCCAGCTAAAGTCGAAGTTATAGCTGATTTGGCTGATTATTTACAGGCTACAATAGTTGAAACAACAGAAATAGATCAAATTAAAGTAATTATTGGTCAGAAATTGTCTGAGGATTAGACAATGCATAATTTATGTCATAATTAGAATAATATAAATATATAGGAGGTAATATTGTAGATGGAGGTTGAGACGTTAGAGACTGATAAATTGGCTGAGTTAATTGTTGATGCTGCTCAAGAGAAGAATGCTGAGGAGCTGACTGTGTTGGATATGAAAGGGATTACTACTTTAGCAGATTATTTTGTGATCTGTAATGGTACTTCAACTCCTCATGTACGAGCTATTTTTAATTCGATTGTTGATAATTTAGAGGAAGCAGATATAGAACTGCAGCATAAAGAAGGAACTGATGAATATAGGTGGGTTGTGTTGGATTATGCTGATGTAATAGTCCATATTTTTCATCCTGAAGAAAGACAACTTTATAATTTAGAAAAATTATGGGGCGATGCTGAAAGAGTAGATTGGGAGTAATAAAGAAGTTTTTAATTGACAAAATTTATCCTATATTTTATAATGACTGTAACTGAATATTTACTTAGCTGAGAAGAGGAGTAGTAGGTTTTAGTAACTGAACTCGCCTTGGAGCTAGATAGGTGAATTATTAGTAGCTTATCAATTAAGAGAGGATTTAATTGGTGTTATCTAATTAGATCAAGTAGGGTGGTACCGCGAGCCAACCTCGTCCCTATAAAGGTTATTCTTTATCAGGGGCGAGGTTTTTTGTGTATTAGTTATTTAGTAATTAATTTCCAATAATTTTTGGCAAGGAGGTTACAATTAAATGAAGGACAGATATAATTTTAAACAGATTGAACCTAAGTGGCAGACAGAATGGCAGGAAGACAATTTATATCATACTACAGTTGATGAAGATAAGGAGAAGTATTATGTACTAGAGATGTTCCCTTATCCTTCTGGTAATCTACATATGGGCCATGTTCGTAATTATTCTATTGGTGATGTATTTGCCCGTTTTAGAAGGATGCAAGGCTATAATGTTTTACATCCAATGGGCTGGGATTCCTTTGGTTTACCAGCGGAAAATGCAGCTATTAAACGTGATATTCATCCTGCTGACTGGACTGATGATAATATTGCTAATATGAAGGAACAGTTTAAAATGTTAGGTTTAAGTTATGATTGGGATCGAGAAGTTGCTACTTGTAAACCTGATTATTATAAATGGACTCAGTGGTTATTTCTAGAGTTGTATAAAGAAGGATTAGCTTATCAACAAGAAGCCCAAGTGAACTGGTGTCCTAGCTGTCAGACAGTACTAGCCAATGAGCAAGTGATTGATGGTCAGTGCGAACGATGTGATAGTGAGGTTGATGATGATAAGGACTTAGAGCAGTGGTTCTTTAAGACTACTGAGTACGCTGACCAATTATTAGCAGATCATGAATTGTTAGCTGGTTGGCCGGACCGAGTTAAAACAATGCAGCAGAATTGGATCGGACGGAGTGAAGGAGCTGAAATCGAATTTGGAATTAAGGATAGTGAGCATACTTTAGAAGTCTTTACTACTCGTCCAGATACTATTTATGGAGCTACTTATATGGTATTAGCTCCGGAACATCCTTTGGTGGATGAATTAATAACAGGTCGAGATAATGAAGTTGAAATTCGAGATTTTATAGCTGATATTAAAGCCCAAGATGAAGAAGAAAGAACTGGAGATGAAGCGGAGAAGTTAGGAATCAAGACTGGGATTAAAGCTATTAATCCAGTAACTGAAGAGGAAATTCCAGTGATGATTGCTAATTATGTACTAATGGATTATGGTACAGGAGCAATTATGGCTGTACCTGCCCATGATGAACGAGATTTTAAGTTTGCTAAAAAGTATGATCTACCAATTAAGGTAGTTATCCAGCCAGAGGAAGAAGACTTCACAGCCGAAGATTTAGAGACTGCTTATACTGAAGCTGGAGTAGTAGTTAATTCTGGTATGCTTAATGGATTAACTGTTGACCAAGCTTTTCCTAAGATTGTAGAGTATCTTGAAGAAGAAGGAATTGGTAGTAAAGAAGTGAATTATAGATTACGAGATTGGTTGATTTCTCGCCAGAGATACTGGGGAACTCCAATTCCAATTATCTATTGTGACCAGTGTGGGACAGTACCAGTTCCTGAAGAGGATTTACCTGTTGAATTACCGACAGATGTAGAATTTACTGGTGAGGGCCAATCCCCGTTAGCTAAAGAAGATGATTTTGTAGCTACTACTTGTCCTGAGTGTGGTCAAGCTGCTCAACGAGAAGTGGATACTATGGATACTTTTGTGGATTCGGCCTGGTATTATCTGCGCTATACTAGTCCAGAATTAGATGATGTAGCCTTTGCTTCTGATAAAGCTGATTACTGGATGAGTGTGGATCAGTATATTGGCGGGGTTGAACACGCTATTATGCATCTGTTATACGCTCGCTTCGTAATGAAGTTTTTACATGATCAAGGACTAGTAGCTGATAAAGAACCATTTGCTAATCTATTAACCCAGGGAATGGTCTTACTAGATGGAGCTAAAATGTCTAAATCCAAAGGAAATGTTGTTGATCCTTTAGAGATTTTAGATGAATACGGAGCCGATGTAGCTCGCTTATTTATTCTATTTGCTGCTCCGCCAGAGAGAGATTTAGATTGGAGTAATGACGGGGTAGAAGGAGCCGAGCGGTTCTTAAATCGAGTTTGGAGGTTAGTAGTTCAGAATTTAGATCAGATCCAAGGAACTAGTACTGACTTTACTCTAGCTAGTAACTGGGATGAAGAGCTACACCGCCAATTACATGTAGCTATTAAGGATGTAACTAGTGATATTGCCGAGCGTGGTCAGTTAAATACTGCTATTAGTTCTATTATGGAGTTAGTTAATGCTGCTTATAAATATTTAAGTGAAGCAGAGAAATTAAATCAGGAGCTATTGACAGTAGTGATTGAGAATATTATTTTATTGTTAGCTCCATTTGCGCCTCATATGACGGAAGAGCTGTGGTCTGAGTTAGGTTACGAAGAAAGTATTCACCAACAAGAATGGCCTGAATACAGTGAAGAAGCTACTAAAAAGGATGAAATTGAGATTGTAGTTCAGATCAATGGTAAAGTCAGAGATAAAGTAGAAGTTGCTGCTGATATTGGAGAGGAAGAGCTAAAACAGGTAGTTAAAGAACAGGATAATGTCCAACGTCATCTTGAAGGCCAAGAAATAGTTAAAGAGATTGTGGTTCCTCAGAAATTAGTTAATATTGTAGCTAATTAATAGTTGTTTAAGAGAAAAGCCTACACGATTGTCGTGTAGGCTTTTCTTTATTTTTTGGTTTATTGTGTCACCGCAGGTGACACAATTGTCAGTCGTGTATCAGCTAATTCAAAACCTTTAAATTCATTTCGGAAAGCTTGCAAGCAAGCTTTTTTTCCGTAAAGTCTTAGGAAAGAGAAAATACTTTTTGCAATTAAAAAATATTCAGCTATTAAATAGCATCAAAACTTAAATTAACTTCTAGTTTTTAGTCTTAAGGCGCTTCTCTTTTTTTGATTAAAATTCAAAAACTTAAAGAATATTAGCTGATTTTAATTTTTTATCAGAGAACAATCAGTGCCCTATAATTAAAATCAGCAAGTAATATATGAACTAAGACTGTCTAAATATTATTGCAATTTTTTACTGGCAGAAAACATTGATTGTTCTCCCTTGAAATCTTTTGGTAACTTTTATATTTTGATAAAAGTTACTCGGAAAAAAGCTACAAAGTAGCTTTTCCGAACTAGCTGTTGAATTTTTATTGTTAATGTATAAAATTAACTTTATTGTAAAAGATAATTTCAGATAGGAGGTGGGGGGATGTTTAGAGTACCAGATAACAATGATACTATAGTAATTTTATTAATAGTTGTTATTGTAGGAGTTAGTGGTTTCTTGCTCTGGCAGGATAAGACAGATCAGCAAGAAACTATCGAGATTGACCAAGAGGAAAGTACAGCCCAGGTTAAATCGAACCAGCCAACAGAAGCTACTAGTCAACAAGACGAGCAGATTATTGTTCATATTGGAGGAGCTGTAGCTAATCCTGGTGTCTATAACTGCCAAGCAGATGCTAGATTATATCAAGCCTTAGACCAGGCCGGCGGGCCAACTAACCAAGCTAATCTAAATGCTATTAATTTAGCTGACTCTATTAAAGATGGCGAGAAGATAATCATCCCTAGCAAGAGTAAAGAGAAGCAAACACCAGACTCAGAGAGTGATCGGATTAATATTAATTCAGCTAGTCAGAGTAAGCTAGAAGAATTAGAGGGAGTTGGCCCGGTAACAGCTCAAAAAATTATTATCTATCGTCAACAGCAAGGTGAATTTAGTAAGCCTGAGGATCTAATCCAGGTAGCAGGGATTGGCGACCAGACCTTAGCAACTATAAAAGGGCAGATTACTTATTAGAGTTAATCGCCCTTTAGTGGAAGGAATTATTGCTTTTGGTTGGGGGTTAATAGTAGCTAATTATCTACCAGTAACAGCTGAATTACTTAGTGTAGTAGGCTATATAATTATAGGCCTTGTGTTAGTAACCTTATATAGCTGGTATCACAAATCTCAGTTGACTAAATTGCTAGTCTGGTTGTTAATCTGTTGTCTAGGATTCTTTTATCTCCAGAGTTTAGATCAAGACTGGGCTACTTCAGAGTTAGCTACTAAATTGGGGACTGAGGTAACTATGCAGGCTAGAATTACTGATGTTGAAACTAGCCAACAACAGGTTAAATACACAGTTGATAAGTTAAAATTTCCAGCAGATAACGATAGATTTAAGAGACAAGTATTGCTTAGTCAGTGGCAGCCAGAAGAGAAGTTTAAGCCAGGGGGTTTAGTAGAGATAACTACTACTTTACAGTTACCTTCAAGGCAGCGTAATCCAGGTGGGTTTTCTTATCGGTCTTATCTTAAAAAACAGGGGATTTATGCAGTAGGAGATATTGCTAGCATCGAGAAGATAGGAGAGATGAAAAATGTATTACTGAAGCCTTTAGTGGTTAGCCAAGAAAAGTTGAAAGCTAAAATAAATTCTTATTTTTCCCGTCCTTATAATCAGCTCCTCCAGGCTTTGTTATTAGGAGTTAAAGAGAAGCTGCCTTCTGAGTTAGAAACACAATTAAGAGAGTTAGGGGTCAGCCATTTATTTGTGATTTCTGGCTTCCATATTGGATTGCTTAGTTATTTACTTTACTTAGTTGGGCAGCAGTTTAATTTATCTTCTGGTTGGATTTTATTACTGACTAGTTTAGGTTTAGGTAGTTATTTAATCCTAATTGGTTGTCAACTACCAAGTTTGAGAGCGGTTATATTGATTTTATTAGTTTCTGTAGGTCAGTATTTAGACCGAGATTGGGACTTATATAATTTATTAGCTGGAGTCGGAATCATTATTTTATTGATCAATCCGAGAAGTTTATTTACTATTAGTTTTCAACTATCTTTTATGGCAGTAGTAGCTTTAAGTTATTTAGCTCCTGTGTTAGAGGATTATTTTAGTTGGTTACCAGAAAGAATGCAGTCGACAATAGTAGCTACTTTAGCAGTTCAGTTAGGATTGTTACCTTTATTAATTTATTATTTTAATCAACTTGCGGTAAGTAGTCTAGTAGCTAATTTATTATTAATGCCTCTAATTAGTCTACTAGTCTGGTTAGGAATAATTTTTAGTATAGTATCCTTTATTAGCTCAGGTTTAGCTAGTTTAGTAGCTTGGTTAATTGAATTATTATTAGTAGTAACTGTAGAATTAATTCAGTTTCTTAGTCATTATCTAGCTGTTACTATCTCTATTGCTACTCCTGGTTTATTGGTGATTATAGTTTATTATTTAGTACTTTATTATTTAGCGCAGTTAATTAAACCTAGTTTGATTCCTTATAATCGGCAGTATAATAAACGAGATTTAATTATTTGTTTAAGTTTAGTTTTTTTATTAGTAGTCTATGTAGGTTGGAGTGGACAGGGGAGGTTAAAAATCATCTTTTTTGATGTAGGAGCTGGTGATGGAGCCTATATTAAAACCCCTAGCGGCCAAAAGATAGTAGTTGATGCTGGCAAGACAGGAAAAGAGATGATAAATTACTTTCAAGCAGCCGGGATTAAACAGTTGGATTTAGTTTTAGCGTCCCATCTTCACGAGGATCATATGGGAGGAATGTTAGCGCTTATTAAGCAATTGAGAGTGGGTCAAGTTTGTCTACCACCTACTCCAACTCAGGATTTGGATCCAGCTTTACAACAGGCAATTGTTAAGCACCAGATTAATAAGAGTAAGTTAGTAGCTGGAGATCAAATTACTATTGCTCCGCTCCAATTACAGGTTTTAGCTCCCAGTTACCCTTTATTACAAGAGGAAGCAGCTAATAACAATTCGTTAGTTGTTAAATTGACTTATCAGCAGTTTAGTTTATTATTAACAGGTGATATAGAAGCTAAAGCAGAAGAAAGATTGCTAGCTAAGGGGTATAATTTAGAGAGTAATTTATTAAAAGTTCCTCATCACGGTAGTGAAACTTCAACAACTTCTGATTTTCTTAAGCAAGTTGGCCCTGATTTAGCTATTATTTCAGTAGGAGATAATAATTATGGTCACCCAGATTCTAGTGTTATTAAGCGTTTACAAAAGAGGGGGGTTAAGGTAGTAAGGACAGATAATAGAGGAGCAATTACTATAGTTACTAGTGGACAACAGTATCAATATCAGACTACTATTAAACAGTAAAGAGGTCAAGATTCTATCTTGACCTCAAGTTAGAGCTATGGTCTGACAAACATTTGGACCCAAGATGGAGTCTCATTTTCATCTCTGGCTAGTCCGATTCCTATCTGAGTAAATTTTTGGCTGAGAATATTTCTTCTGTGGCCGGGAGAATCCATCCAACTATTGACCACTTGTTCGGCTGTTCTTTGGCCTTGGGCAATATTTTCGCCAGCTGCTGTGTATTGGATATTAAATTGCTTTAGCATTTCAAAAGGTGAACCATAAGTTGGTGATGTATGGCTAAAGTAATTATTATCTACCATATCTTGGGCTTTAGTCTGGGCTACGTCTGATAGTTGTTGGCTGTGTTGATAAGGTTGTAACCCTCTTTTTTGTCGTTCTTGGTTTACTAGATCAATTACTTTGGCCTTAATAGCTTGAATATTATCAGTTGGTTTCTGTTCTGGTTGCTCTGGTTCTGGTTGTTTCTGTTGGGATCTATCTTGTTGGGGTGTTCTTTGTTGTTGAGGTTGTTGTCTGTGGTTAGGACTATAAATTTTATTTCCAGGATAAATCAAGTCAGGATTTTCAAGATGAGGATTGGCTTGGACAATATTATCTAACTTCATCTGGTGGCGACGGGAAATTTTCCATAAAGTATCTCCTTTTTCTACGACACATAATAATTGGCGTTGTTGCTGTGGTTGTTGGGCTAGTACAGGAGTTAAAGTGCTGAATAATAGAGCAATCATTAGTGAACAAATCAGGTATTGTTTAGTCTGTTTCATTAATCTGCTCCTTTCTCTAGTTTGGTATAATTTTAATAAGCGGTGCTTGATCAAGCACCGCTTATTAAATATTTAGTTTTATTGTTGAGGTTCAAAGGAACCTACTTTATTCTTAAGGTTATAGTCTTGTTGTTGACTCTCTTGAGTTTGAGCATTAGTAGTACCTTGGTTATTGGCTAGATTTTGCTCGTATTCTTGGATCATTTTCTTAACCATTTGACCACCAACAGCACCACATTCACGAGAAGTCATATTACCCCAGTAACCAGACTTATAATCATTAGATACATTAAGCTCTTGGGCAGCTTCCACCTTGAACTTGTCCATAGCTTGTAAAGCTTGCGGATTAACTAATCTGTTGTTATTACTTCTAATAGACATAATTTAGTACCTCCTTGAGTAGTGGATTTTAATAGTAGATTTACTGTTGAGGTTCAAAGGAACCTACTTTATTCTTAAGGTTATAGTCTTGTTGTTGACTCTCTTGAGTTTGAGCATTAGTAGTACCTTGGTTATTGGCTAGATTTTGCTCGTATTCTTGGATCATTTTCTTAACCATTTGACCACCAACAGCACCACATTCACGAGAAGTCATATTACCCCAGTAACCAGACTTATAATCATTAGATACATTAAGTTCCTGGGCAGCTTCCACCTTGAATTTGTCCATAGCTTGTAAAGCTTTAGGATTGACTAATCTGTTACTATTATTTCTAGTTCCCATTTGTCTCATCTCCTTTGTGTGATTAATTAGTTGATTAATTAGTTGATTTGATTACTGTGTTACATTACCTATTGTACGGCTAAATTCTTATTTTATACTTAGTAAGTTTTAACTTCAATTAATTTTCTTTCATACTTCTAAATTTTATGTTAATATTAAAGATAAGTAGGTGATAAAATGCAACATCAAGATATTTTAAAACAGGATATAGCTGATCTGGAGTCTGTTTATCTAGCTTATAGTGAAGATGAATATTTATTAGAGGATTTTGTAGATAAGTTTATTACTACTTTTGTAACTGATGAATTTAGTGATTTTAACTTGAATATTATCCAGGATAAATCGGATATTGTATCTCAGATAATTAATGCTGCAGAAACATTACCATTTATGGTAGACAAAAGAATAGTAATTGTGCATACTTATGACTTATTTACTAAGCAAGTTAAGAATAGAGATCAACTTCAGGATTGGTTAGCTGATATTCCGGAAACTACTATTTTATTATTTGTTAGTTATCAACAACCGGATAAACGCTTGAAATTATATAAGAAAGTAAAAGAAGTAGGTCAGATCCTAGAATTTAATCCGCTCCAGTATAAGAAATTAGATAAGTGGATAGCTAAGCAAGCTCGACAGGAAGGTTATCAGATTCAAGGCGGAGCAATTAAGTTACTAGAAGAGGCTTTTAATAATGATTTACAGAGATTAGAAAGTGAACTGGAGAAAGTAATTACCTTTGTTGGTGACCAGCAGACTATAACTAGAGCTGATGTAAAAGCAATCATCAGTAGAGATTGGCTGGTTAAAGATAATATTATCTTTGATTTTGTGGATGCCATTGGTCACCAAGATACTTCTTTAGCCTTAGAGTTATTGACTAATATTTTAGAGGAAGGAACAGAGCCTAAGCAGATTTTAGGAATGGTTGCTCGCCAGATTAGATTGATGTTACAGACTAAATTATTATCAAGACAAGGATTAAGAATTAAAGAAATTGCTAGTGAGTTAAATCAACATCCTTATCCTGTAGAGAAGTGCCTTAAACAGAGTCGTAATTTTACTATTTCAGCTTTAGAAGAGGCTTTAGAAAAGTTAGCTGAGGCTGATTATAAGCTGGTAACAGGAGCAGACCAGGAACTGGAGTTAGAGTTGTTAGTTGTTAATCTCCAGGAAGCAATTTAATAAGTTATAGAAAGGGTGCTGCCCTACGGCAGCACCCTTTTTGTATTATTCAGCTAGTTGATTAAATTTACGATCTAATTTAGACTTTTTGCGAGCAGCTTTATTTTGATGAATAGTTCCTTTACTAGCCACTTTATCAATAGTCTGTTTAGCTTCTTTTAATTTTTCTTCTGCTGAATTAATATCTTCTTCTGCTACTGCTTCGTGAAAATCTTTAATAGCAGTCTTCATTTTAGCTCTTCTAGTGTTATTAATTTTATTCTTCTTATTATTTACTCTAGCTCTTTTATCTGCAGAATCAGTTGTAGGCATTACTTGCACCTCCTTATGTATATCAAGAAATTATTATCTATTTCAACCATCTGAATTTTATCATATCACTGGCAAAAAAGCAAGGTTGAGTTTTAGATGAGAGTTAGAGAATAAAAAGATGAATAAAAGTAACTGAGGCGGTTAAGATAATGAATAAATAAGCAAATAACTATAGATGAGAATAGACAGGAGGTGAAACAATGGTTGGCTGGTTAGGTGCTATTATCCGGTTTATTGTATCTGCTTTTGTGTTGTTAGGAGTAAGTGCGTTAGTTCCAGGAATGGAGGTAGTAGGATTTACTAATGCTTTGATTGCAGCTGTGATTATAGCTTTTTTAGGTTTTATATTAGAGTCAGTAGTAGGGGAAGAAACTTCTCCACAAGCTAGAGGAATTATTGGATTTACTACTTCAGCTGTAGTGATTTATTTTACTCAATATTTAGTTACAGGAATGGCTGTTACAACTATGGGAGCTTTATTATCGGCTTTGGCTATTGGAATTATTGATACTTTTGTTCCCACTGAACTGCGGTAGAAAGGAAGGAGTTAAATATGACAGCTGATTTTGATGATTTAGCAACGTTAACTGATTTAGCTGTAGAAGCTAGAGATATGGCAGTTGAGAGAACTGGGGGAGAGATTCCAGGTGTTACATTAGAAGAAACAGAAGCAGATAACGCTACAATTAGTAGAATTGAAGTCCTAAATCAAGATGCAGCTCAGCGGATTGGAAAACCACCTGGGGACTATATTACACTTGAATCTGAGTCACTACGAAGAACTAACCGGCAAATTCACGAGGAATTAAGTGGTACTTTAGCTGCTGAAATGAATAATTTAATAGATTATAATAGTCTACCTCAGGCACCAACTATTTTAGCAATTGGTCTAGGAAACTGGAATACTACTCCTGATGCCTTAGGTCCTAGAGTAGTTCATCATCTACTGGTTACTCGCCATCTCTATGATTCATCTGCTCCTCAAGCTCAAGAAGGTATGCGGTCTGTGTGTGCTTTGGCTCCGGGAGTATTAGGGATAACAGGAATAGAAACGGCTGAAATTATTAGAGGAGTTGTTGATCGGGTACATCCCGATTTGATTATTGCTGTCGATGCTTTAGCTGCTCAGGAAAGTAATCGTTTAGCTTCAACTATTCAAATCAGTAATACAGGAATTTATCCTGGTTCTGGTTTAGGAAAACAACGAATAGGAATTACAGAAGAGGATATGGGAGTCCCAGTAGTAGCGATGGGAATGCCGACAGTTATCAATTCAGTCCATATTGTAAATGATACGATTAGCGAGATTGAAAGTAGCCAAGATTTGCCTCCGCAAGCTAGTGATTTACTAAATCAGACTAGTCAAGAGGATTTAATTGAGAGTGTTTTACAACCATTTATGGGGGATTTAGTTGTAGCTCCTAAAGGAATTGATCAGTTGATTAGAGATACTAGCCGAGTAATAGCAGGAGGGATCAATGTAGCTTTGCATCCTGATGTTAGAGCAGAAGATGTTTCGTTATACTTACAATAGGCTGTTTAGATAAAAGCTCTAATCTGATCAGATTAGAGCTTTTATTATTAGTTATAAATCTGGTCTCTTTTACATAAATTTCTTATAGATTCAGTAGTAAAGAATCTGCTAGATTGTAGATCAGATATAGGAAGTGATATAATGGGCAAAAAATTAATCAGCCTTCTGCTAGTACTAATTATTATAAGTTATTTATTTTGGGGAGTAGAAGAAGTTAGGTTAAGTTCCAGTAAGCTAATTAATCAGTTAGCTAGATTAGTTGAGCTTGATATGGCGCAGGCTAAATTTTTGTTACAAGAAGGATTGCCAATTATTAGAGCTAGTAATCAACTAGAAGCTAATAACTCTCCAACGATACTTGATTCTTTTTGTCAAATTACAACTGGTCTCCCTTTATCCTTTTTTAAGACTAAAGTAGCTTTGGAAAAACCAGTTGCCTCAGTTGTTAGTCGCTTACAGTCTAAATTGCAACTAGAGAAGAAAGAAGTAGAAGAGAAGTTAGAGGCTGAAGGGAGGCATACTAATGAAAAACAACGGAAGGTTAAACTTGATTTTTGGCAGACTGAACCGCAAACTGATGCTCCAACTAAGCAAGACAAGAAAGAAGATGTATTCCAGGAGGATAACGAATATAATCAAGAACGTTTTATCCCGAATAAAGGTTCATTAGTCGGGATTTATCATACTCATACTTCAGAAAATTATAATAATAGAGGTCATAATGCTCATGCTTCAGCTGGTCAGCAAGGGGGTGTAGTTGAAGCTGGTAAAGCATTAGCTAACAGATTAGAAACTAAGTATGATATATCAGTAGCACATTCTACTAGAGTTAATGATAGAACTTATGCTCGGTCTTATATTAATTCATTAAATACAGCTCGACAGATGATAAAAGATAACCCTGATTTGGAGATGATATTTGATATTCATCGTGATGCAGTTGCTGATGCTACTGATGGTTTTTTTACTACTGAAATTAATGGCCAACAAGTAGCTAAAATAATGATTGTTGTGACTAATAATAATTATAGTTTACCTCATCCTGACTGGAGACAAAATTTAAAATTTGCTAAAAGACTAGGTGAAAAAATGGAAAAGATGTATCCCGGGTTATTAAGGGAAGTAGAGTTAGTTAGTAATAGAAGATATAACCAACATATTCATCCTCATGCTTTATTGTTAGAAATGGGAGGAGCTAGTAATACAATAGCAGAAGTTAGACGCTCTGCAAATCTTTTTGCAGATGTATTAGCCCGGCTAGTACAAGAAGGTGGTTGATTAAACTAAACTCTGGTGTTATAATTAGACCAGCAAACTTTATGTTTAAAGGAGGTAGAGGATGAGTCAGGTTAGTCAAGAATATATTAGGAATTTTTCTATTATTGCTCATGTCGATCATGGGAAATCAACTTTAGCTGATAGATTGCTAGAGATTACAGATACTATTTCGCAACGGAAGATGGAAGAACAATTATTAGATACAATGGAGTTAGAACAAGAACGAGGAATTACAATTAAAGCTCAGGCTGTGCGGATGGATTATCAAGCTAATGATCAGGAAAATTATATTTTAAATTTAATTGATACGCCAGGTCATGTTGACTTTGCTTATGAAGTTTCGCGGAGTTTAGCAGCTTGTGAAGGAGCAATATTAGTTATTGATGCGGCTCAAGGAATAGAAGCCCAGACATTAGCTAATATTTATTTAGCCTTAGAAAATGATTTGGAGATTATCCCTGTTATTAATAAGATAGATCTACCTAGTGCTGATCCAGACCGGGTAAAAGAGGAACTTATAGAAGTAGGGATTGATCCTGCTGAAGCTATTTTAACTAGTGCTAAAGAAGGCACTGGAGTAGAAAAAGTACTAGAGGCTATTGTTAATCGGGTACCAGCTCCTACAGGTAAGCGGGACAAGCCACTAAAGGCTTTAATCTTTGATTCAATGTATGATTCTTACCGCGGGGTTATTTCCTATTATCGAGTTATGGATGGTGTGCTTGAACCAGGGATGGAGATTAAAATGATGGCTACTGATAAGACTTTTGAAGTAGCTGAAGTAGGAACGTTTAGTCCGGAGATGACTGAAGCAGATCAGATTTCTGCTGGTGAAGTAGGCTATGTAGCGGCTAATATTAAAGATGTTCAGGATGCTCAAGTAGGAGATACAATTACTAATGCGGAGAATGAAACTGAGAATCCGTTACCTGGTTATAAACCAGCTAAACCAATGGTCTTTTGTGGTTTATACCCAGTAGAGAATGAAGATTATGAGCCATTACGTGAGGCATTAGAGAGGTTACAACTAAATGATGCTTCTTTAACTTTTGAAGCAGAATCCTCTGAGGCATTAGGATTTGGTTATAGGTGTGGCTTTTTAGGTCTGTTGCATATGGAGATTATTCAGGAACGTTTAGAAAGAGAGTTTGATCTTGATTTAGTGACTACTGCTCCTAGTGTAATCTATAAGGTATATAAGACTGATGGGCAGGTATTAGAGATTGAAAATCCTGCTAATATGCCAGAAAAACAGGAAATTGAAAAGATGGAAGAGCCAGTGGTAGAAGCAACTATTATGTTACCAGATAAGCATGTAGGATCGGCAATGGAGTTGGCCCAAGAAAAAAGAGGCGAGTTTAAGAATATGGAGTATTTAGATGAAATTAGAGTTAGATTAACTTATGACTTGCCATTAAGTGAGATTGTTTTAGACTTTTTTGATAAACTTAAGTCTAAGACTCGAGGCTATGCTACTTTTGATTATGAATTTTCTGGATACCAAGAAGCTGACTTAGTTAAGTTAAATATACTGGTTAATAAAGACTCTGTGGATGCTCTATCTTGTATTGTACACCGTGATTTTGCCTATAATATAGGCCGGCAGTTGGCTCAAAAGTTAAAAGATTATATTCCAGAGCAAATGTTTGAGGTGCCTATTCAGGCTGCTATAGGTAATGAAATAATTGCTAGAGAAACAATCAAGGCTAATCGTAAAGATGTATTACAAAAGTGTTATGGTGGCGATGTCTCTCGGAAGAAGAAATTACTTAAAGAACAAAAAGAAGGTAAGAAACGGATGAAACAGGTAGGTAGTGTAGATATTCCACAAGAGGCATTTATGGCTGTCCTAACAATTGATGACTAAATAAGTAAGGTGAAAATTATGTCAGATTATGGTTTGTATATTCATATTCCCTTTTGTGTGGAAAAATGTTATTATTGTGATTTTAATTCAGTTGCCCTCCAGGAGGAGTTGGTGACTGAATTTGTTACTGCTTTAAAACAGGAAATAAAGTTATTAGCTACTAGATATCAACCTCGGTTGCGGACTGTTTTTATTGGCGGGGGGACTCCTACTGTCTTGTCTCAATCAGATTTAGAGGCTATTATTACTACTTGTCAGCAAGAATTTACCTGGGGAGCTGATGTGGAGTTTACAATTGAGGCTAATCCTGGTACAGTAGATCAGGAGAAATTAGAGTTACTCCAAGAGCTAGGTGTTAACCGATTGAGTTTTGGAGTGCAGTCTTGCAATGATTATTGGTTAGAGCAACTAGGTCGGGTTCATACTTTACAGCAGGCAATAGATAATTACTATCAGGCTCGAGAAGTAGGCTTTACTAATATTAATTTGGATTTGATTTTTGCTCTACCTGGTCAGAGTATAGATGATTGGGAGCTGACTTTAGATTTAGCTTGTCAATTAGATCCTGATCATTTATCTACATATAATCTGCAGTTTGAAGAAGGAACCCTATTTTATAAGTGGCTCCAGGAAGGGAAGTTAACAGCTGTTAGTCAGGATCTGGATTTAGAGATGTATCAGTTGGCCCAGAAAAAATTAAATCAAGCTGGCTATCAGCAGTATGAAATCTCTAATTTTGCTAATAATAATAAAAAGTGTCAACATAATTATGATATTTGGCTTAATCAGTCTTATTTAGCGCTTGGCCCAGGGGCTCATTTTTATGATGGAATAGCCAGAGGCTATAATTATCAATCAATTAAGAAATATTGTCAATCTATTAGTGATCATCAGTTGCCAGTAGCTAATTACTGTCAGTTAAGTCTAGAAGAAGAGATAGAGGAAACAATGATGTTAGGATTACGGTTAACTGCTGGTATTTCTAGAACAGAATTTATAGCTAGGTATAATTGTTCAGTTTTTGATATCTACCAGGAAGAATTGCACAAGTTAGAAGCAAATGGTTTATTGGAAATAAAGCAAGACCGGATTGCTTTAACCCCTCAAGGTAGGTTATTAGCTAATCAAGTTGTGGCTGAGTTTTTATTAACTTAGTATTAATTTCCAATTGTAAATTAAATTTGACAAATTAAAAGGTACATGATATTTTTATTATAGCAAGTTGTTAGCACTCGTTGACTTCGAGTGCTAACACAGAGGGGTGATGGTTTAAAGATGCGGGTTACAGACCGGAAAAAGAAAATTTTAAAAGCAATTGTTAAAGAATATATTACAACAGCTGAGCCAGTTGGTTCACGAAAGTTAACCAGAAGATATAATTTTGATGTCAGTTCTGCTACTATTAGAAATGAGATGGCTGACTTAGAGGAGGCCGGTTATTTAGAACAACCCCATCGTTCTGCTGGGCGAGTGCCTTCAGATAAGGGATATAGATTTTATGTTGATTCATTAATGGATTTAAACCAGTTATCTTCTACACAGGCTGAGTCAATTAAGCAAAAGTATGATTCTAAGGAACAAGAAATTCAGGGGTTGATTGAAGATACTTCTCAGTTGTTATCTGATTTAACGCAGTATACTTCATTAGCTTCCAGTCCTAAGATTCAAGAGAGTGTCTTAGAATATTTAAAGTTAGTTCCTGTAGCAGATGAAAAATCACTGATAGTATTAGTTACTGATACTGGTATAGTAAAGGATAAGGTGGTAGATATTCCATCGACCCTCAGTCATAATAAATTAGAAAAGATTTCTCGCTTTTTAAACCAGCGGTTACATGGTTTACCATTGCATCAAATAGATGAACAATTATTACAGAAGTTAAATCAGGAATTAATTAATCGTTTAAGTTTAGATACTAATCAGTTACGATTTTTAAGCAATGCTGCTTTTAAGAATAATTTTTCTTCAGCTGGTAAAATATACTTAGGGGGTACAACTTATATACTGGATCAGCCTGAATTTAGTGAAATAGACAAGATTAAAAATGTTTTACAGGTATTAGAGCACGAGTCAGCTCTAGAGGATATTTTGGGTGGTTTTAAGTCTCAAGCAGGTTTAGAGATTTTAATTGGTAGTGAGAATGAATGTGAAGAAATAAAAGATTGTAGTATAGTAATTGCAACTTATTCTCTTAATGGGCGACCAGTAGGTAAAATTGGCGTACTAGGGCCAACTAGAATGAACTACCCTCAAGTAGTAGGAACAGTTAAGTTTATGTCTGATTTTCTAAGTAAGCATTTGACTGAGCAAGACGATTAACATCCTAGGGTTAGGGGAATCCTTAACCTTAGTACATATAAATTAGCTAGTAGAAATAGGTGGTGATAATAATGGGTGAAGATACAGAGGATACAACAGAGCAAGAAGAAGTTTTAGAGGAAGAAGAGATTGATTCTATACCGGAGACAGAAGTGCTTGATTCAGAAGTAGAGAGTGATCTAACAGGACTTGAGGTTGAAATTAGTAACTTAGAAGATAAATTAAAAGAAGAATTAACCGAAGAAGTAGATGCTATTGAAGAAGAATTTGCTAAGTTAAAAGATGGTTTAGATACTGCTAAACAACTGGAAGAACAACTTGGTAAGTTAGAAGAGGAATTAGCTAGTGTAAGTGAAGAAAAGGAAAAATACATCAATCGTTTACAAAGGTTACAAGCTGACTTTTCCAATTATAAAAAGCGAGTAACTAAAGAGAAAGAAAAAATATCCAAACAAACTACTAAGGATTTCGTAGCAGATCTACTGCCAATCATTGATAATTTTGAACGAGCCTTAGATACCTCTGGGGATAGTAAAGAGGTAGCAGATGTCTTAGAGGGAGTAGAGATGATTCATCGCCAACTTACGGATCTATTAGAGAATAATGATGTAGAAAAGATTGCAACAGTTGGTAAGGAGTTTGATCCTAATTTCCATCAAGCAGTAATGAATGAAGCAAGTGATGAATATGAGTCAGGTGTGATTACTGAAGAGTTACAAGCAGGTTATAAACTAGAGGACTTAGTAATTAGGCCAGCAATGGTAAGAGTAGCAGAGTAAGACAGAATGTATAATAATAAAAGGTTGATAATGCAAAGATAAAATATATTTTGGTTAAATTAAAAATAAGGAGGAGGATACATAATGAGTAAGGTTATTGGTATTGATTTAGGTACGACAAATTCTTGTGTAGCAGTAATGGAAGGTGGAGAACCAACTGTTATTCCTAATAGACAAGGAGGTAGAACTACTCCGTCTGTAGTAGCTTATAATGATAATGATGAACGATTAGTAGGTGAACCAGCTAAACGACAGGCAATTAAGAATCCAGAAGGTACAGTTCAATCAATTAAACGTCATATGGGTGATAGAGATTATACAGTTGAATTAGCTGGTGAAGAGCGGACACCAGAAGAAGTTTCAGCTATGATCTTACAAGAGATTAAAGATTATGCTGAAGATTATTTAGGAGAAGAAGTAGAAGAAGCAGTAATCACTGTTCCAGCTTACTTTACTGATGCACAACGACAAGCAACTAAGGATGCAGGAAAGATTGCTGGACTAGATGTTAAGCGGATTATTAATGAACCTACAGCTGCTTCTTTAGCTTATGGATTAGATGATGATTCTGAACAGACAGTTTTAGTTTATGACCTTGGTGGCGGTACATTTGATGTTTCTATTTTAGACCTTGGTGGCGGTGTTTTTGAAGTAGTAGCTACTAAAGGAGATAATGAACTAGGTGGCGATGACTTTGATGAAAAGATTATTAGTTATTTAGCTGATGAATTTAAGAAGAAACATGGGATTGATCTGCGTGATGACAAAATGGCTCTGCAACGACTTAAAGATGCTGCTGAGGAAGCAAAGATTGAACTTTCAGGAGTAGCCACTACTAATGTTAACTTACCATTTATTACTCAAACAGAAGATGGTCCTAAACACTTAGATATTGATATCTCTCGGGCTGAATTTGAGGATATGATTTCTGATTTAATTGATGGAACATTAGATGCTACTCGTAATGCTTTAGCTGATGCTGATTTATCTAAGTCTGATTTAGACCAAGTATTATTAGTTGGTGGTTCTACACGAATTCCAGCTGTCCAAGAAGCTCTTAAGGAAGAGGTAGGTATTGAGCCTAACAAAGGCATCAATCCTGATGAGTGTGTAGCACTAGGAGCTGGAGTACAAGGTGGAATCTTAAATGATGAAGTTGATGATGTTGTTCTATTAGATGTTACCCCATTATCTCTAGGTATTGAAACATTAGGTGGCGTCTTTACTAAGTTGATTGAAAGAAATACAACTATTCCGACAGAAAAGAGTAAAGTCTTCTCTACAGCTGAGGATAATCAGACAATGGTTGATATTCATGTATTACAGGGAGAACGTGAAATGGCCAAGGATAATGAAACTTTAGGTCGGTTCCAATTAACTGATATTCCTCCAGCCCCACGTGGAGTACCACAGATTGAAGTTTCTTTCCAGATTGATAAAGATGGTATCGTTAATGTTTCTGCTAAGGATAAGGGAACAGGAAATGAACAAGAGATTACTATCCAGTCTGATACTGGATTATCCGAAGAAGAGATTGAAGAGATGGTTAATGAAGCTGAAAAGCATGCTGAAGAAGATAAAAGAAAGAAAGAAGCTGTAGAAACAGTAACAGAAGCAGATGGGTTAGTTCGTCAGGTAGAAAAGACAATTGAAGAAGCAGGCGAGCAGATGGACGATAGTTTAATTGGTGAAATTGAGTCTGCTAAAGAAGAATTAGAAGAAGTATTAGAGGATGTTGATGTCCATAATATCGATCCTGATGAAGTTGACCTAGATACAATTGAAAGCAAGAAAGAAGCTTTAAGTGATAAATTACAAGAGATGACGACACAGATGTATCAGCAAGCAGAACAAGCTCAGCAAGCAGCGGGTGGAGCAGGAGCTCAAGGAGCAGCTGGTGCAGAGGATGAAGAAGATGTAGTAGATGTTGATTATGAAGAAGTTGATGACGAGTAAATTGTGAATAATAGAAAGTTAATTACTAGAGTCAAAGCCATAATAGTTGGCTTTGGCTCTCTTTTTATGTTAAGATAAAATATACTCATTACTGACACTATATATTAATAAATTGTTGAAATAGGTGGTGACAATTATGGCAAAAAAAGATTATTATGATATATTAGGTGTTGATCAAGATGCAAGTCAGAAGGAAATTAAACGAGCTTATCGTGACTTATCGAAAAAGTATCATCCTGATATTAGCGATAAAGAGAATGCTGAAGAAAAATTTAAAGAAATTACAGAAGCTTATGAAGTACTGAGTGATGAAGAAACTCGAGCTAAGTATGACCGTTATGGCCATGCTGGTGTTAATCAAGATGCTGCTGGTGGTGCTGGTGGCTTTGGTCAAGGCCAAGCTGGTGGTTTTGATGATATCTTTGATATTTTCTTTGGTGAAGGAGGCGGTCGTGGTCGTCGTCGGAATGGACCACGCAAAGGTGCTGATCTAAAGTATAGAATGAGTGTTAGTTTTGAAGAAGCTGCTTTTGGAGCTGAAAAAGAAATTACTATTCCTCGCACCGAAGAGTGTTCTGCTTGTGATGGTACAGGTGCTGCTTCCCAATCTGATTTAGAGTCCTGTGCTAAATGTAATGGAACAGGAGAACTAAAGTTTAAACAAAATACTCCATTTGGTCAGATGGTGCAGACTAAAACTTGTGATCGGTGTGGTGGTTCTGGTCAGTTTGCTACAAATCCTTGTTCAGAATGTAATGGCGAAGGAAAAGTGAAAAGAAACCGAAAGGTATCAGTTAATATTCCAGCTGGTGTTAAAAATGGTTCTAAACTTAGAATTAGAGGTGAAGGTCAAGCTGGAGAGAATGGTGGGCCAGCCGGTGATCTATATGTAGTAGTTAGTGTTGAATCGCATGAAATATTCAAACGTGAAGGTGATGATGTAATTTGTGAGGTACCAATTAGTTTTGTGCAAGCTACTTTAGGAGCTGAAATTCAAGTACCCACTCTAGATAGTAAAGTTAAGTTCACTATTCCTGAAGGGACTCAACCTGGAACTTCTTTTAGGTTACAGGATAAAGGAATTCCTCATCTCAATCGTCGTGGCCGAGGTGACCAAAGAATTAAGGTTAAGGTAGTAATTCCTGAAGATTTAGACCAAGAGCAAAAGGAAATGTTACAGGAATTTGCAGATATTAGTGGTGAAGAAATCAACCCGGAACATAAAGGGTTTTGGGACAAAATAAAATCTTTCTTTGAAAAGTAGGTGACGAGCGTGTCCTGGCAAGAAATTCAGATTAGTACAACTTATCAGGCTTATCCAGCAATTAGTAATCTATTAGAGGAATTAAATGTAGCAGGAATTTCTAAAGAAGAATTAACAGCTAAGGAAGATGAGGTATTAATTAAAGCTTATTTTCAAGCAGATATTGACTTAACTAAGTTACAGGAAAAAATTTCTTCGTTACAAGAGTATGATTTAAATATTGGTAGTGGTAAACTAAAAGTTGAGGAAGTAGTCAATAAGGATTGGGCTAGTAAATGGAAGGAAAATTTCAAACCATTAAAAATAACAGATAGAATTGTAATCAAGCCCACCTGGGAAGAATATCAACTAGCTGAAGAAGAGATTGTAATTGATATTGACCCAGGCCAGGCTTTTGGGACTGGGCATCATGAAACGACAGAGAGTTGTTTACAATTGATTGAAGATTATGCAACTAAAGATATTAGTCTATTAGATATTGGAACAGGAACAGGTATTTTGGCTATTGCTGCTGCCAAGTTAGGGGTTGAAGAGATCTTTGCTTTAGATATTGCTCCTATAGCAATTGAAGCAGCAAGAGAGAATGCCCAGTTAAATCAAGTAGCGGAAGATATAGAGTTTGCCACTGGAGATTTAGTAGAAGTGGTAGCTAAAGATTATGAATTAGTAGTAGCTAATTTGCTCCCGCATATTATTCTTGATTTAATTCCTGATTTGGCCCAAGTAATAACAGCAGATAGCAGGTTTATTCTATCAGGGATTATTGTGGAGAAAGAAGAGCAGATTAAGGATAAACTAGAGGAGTATGGGTTTATAATTAACAAGAGAGTCCAACAAGGTGAATGGGTGACACTTGTAGGTGGATGGGAGTGAGATTATGAATCATTTTTTTGTTGATCCAGCTGACATCAGAGGAGAACAAGTCTTGATTACTGGCTCTGATGTCAAACATATTACTCGGGCTTTACGCCTTCAGGCTGGAGATGAGATTACTATAGCTGATGGTCTGGAGAATAAATATTTAGTTGAGTTAATTGCTACTTCCAATGAAGTAGTAGAGGGCCAAATCCGAGAAGAATTAGCTCGGCCAGTAGAATCCGAAATAGAGATTACCTTAGTTCAGGGATTGCCTAAGCGGAAAAAGAAGATGGACTTAATTGTAGAAAAATGTACTGAACTAGGTGTAGATAAAATCATTCCTACTATAACTAAAAGAACTGTAGTTAAACTAACAGATGACAAAGCTAAAAAAAGACAGCAGCGGTGGCAGAAGGTGGCTTTAGCAGCAGCTAAGCAGTCCCGGCGAGCTAAAGTTCCTACTGTAGAAGAGGTAATTGATTCTTCTGTGGTTTCTTCTTTGGTAGCAGACTATGATTTAGCTTTAATTCCTTGGGAAGATGAGGAGACAAGAGGAATTAAGGAGATTTTGCAAGAAGAAGAGGCTAAGAAGATAGTTATTTTTGTTGGCCCTGAAGGTGGATTTAGTTCAGAAGAGGTAACTAAGGTTAAAGAGGCTGGAATGAGGTCTGTCAGTCTTGGCCCTCGGATTCTACGATCAGAGACAGCAGGGATTACTGCAGTATCAATAGCCCAGTATGATTTAGGCGACTTAGGAGGATAATTATGAAGCGGGTTGCTTTTTATACATTAGGTTGTAAGGTTAATCGTTATGATACAGAAGCTATGATGGCTCAGTTTGAGGAAGCAGACTATCAGCTAGTTGATTTTGAAGATCAAGCTGATATCTACATTATTAATACTTGTACAGTGACTCATCAAGGGGCTAGAAAGTCACGTAAAATAACTAGACGGGCCAAACGAAGGAATCCTGAGGCAATCTTAGGAGTAGTAGGTTGCTATCCCCAGGTAGAACCAGAAACAGTATTAGATAGTGCTGAGATAGATTTTATAGCTGGTACTGCAGCCCGGAGTCAGATTGTAAATTTTGTTGAACAAGCTGCTCAGGCCGACCAGCCGCTTAATTTTGTTCAATCAGTAGCCCAAGAAGATAGCTTTGAAGAGGTAGCAGTAGATGACTTTACCGGACGAACTAGAGCTTCGATTAAGATTCAAGAAGGATGTGAGCAGTTTTGTTCCTACTGTATTATTCCTTATGCTCGAGGTGCAGTCCGAAGTCGGGAGTTAACAGATGTAGTAACTGAAGCTAGACGTTTGGCCGAGCATGGATTTAAGGAGATTATTCTGACTGGAATTCATCTAGGAGAGTACGGGGCAGATAAAGAGGAGCTAAATTTAGAAAAGTTACTCCAGGAATTAATCCAAATTGATGATCTCAAACGGATTAGACTTAGTTCAATAGAGGGCACAGAAGTAAGTGCTGAACTGATTGATTTAATCGCCCAATCCGATAAGTTATGTCGTCATTTACATTTGCCCTTACAGAGTGGTTCGGACCGGATACTTGAGGTTATGAATCGGCCGTATACTAGTCAAGAATTTAAAGAAATGGTAGCTAAAATTAAGGCGGAGATTCCAGAAATCGCTATTACTACTGATGTAATTGTAGGTTTTCCTGGTTCTAGTGAACAGGATTTTGCTGCTACTTGTCAGTTAGTAGAAGAATTGGAGTTTAGTGATTTACATGTCTTTAAGTATTCGCCTCGGGAAGGGACTCCAGCAGCTGAATTTTCGGATCAAGTTCATTCTAGAGTAAAAAAAGAGCGGAGTAAAAAGTTAAGACAGGTAGCTGATGAGTTAGCTACTAATTATCAACAGCAATTTGTTGGTACTAAATTACAGGTATTATTAGAAGAACAGCGAGATGGTAGATCAGGTTACTTAACAGGATTTACTGACAATTACTTAAAAGTTTTAGTAGATGGTCCAGATGAATTAGCTGGTGAATTAGTAGAGGTTAAACTAGTGGAAAAAGAAGGAAAATTATTCGGCAAGCTAGAAGGTTAGTAATTAGTGTATAATTGATATTTGAGAGTTGATAGTTAAAATCTAAAAACAAACTTCATAGATTTTGAATTTTTTTTAAATTGTAAACTGTAAATTGTTAATTGTAAATTTAAGGAGGTGGAGCTAATGGAGGATTGTTTATTTTGTCAGATAGTAGCTGGCGAGATGGAGAGTGATATTGTCTATGAAGATGAGCAAGTAATTGCTTTTAAGGATGTTAATCCCCAAGCGCCGGTTCATTTATTGATTGTACCTAAAGAACATATTGCCACTTTATTGGAGCTAGAAGAAGAGGATCAGCAACTGATAGGACATATCTATCAGGTAGCTAATAAGTTAGCTAAAGATTTCGAAATAGCTGAAGATGGTTTCCGAGTGGTAAGTAACTGTAAAGAACAAGGAGGACAGACAGTCTACCATATCCATTATCATTTACTAGGAGGTCGTCATCTACAGTGGCCACCAGGATAAAATAATTCTAAGGGGGAGTTAAAATGTCTATTCAGGATCAGTTGTTAGCTGATATGAAAGAAGCTATGAAGAACCAACAGAAGGATAGATTGTCTGTTATTAGACAAGCTAGAGCTGAAATCAAAGATGCTGAAATTAGTGAAGGTAAGGATTTATCTGAGGAAGAGCTAATTAAGGTATTATCTAAGTTAGTTAAGCAGACTAAAGAATCTTTAGCAGAATTTGAAAAAGCTGGGGATGAAGAAAGAATAGCTCAAGCTAAACAAGAGATAGAGATTTTACAGGAGTATTTACCAGAACAATTAAGTGACGAAGAACTAGTGGATTTAGTCGAAGAGACAATTGCGGAAGTAGGAGCCCAGGATATGAGTGATATGGGCCAAGTTATGGGTGCGATTATGCCCCAAGTAAGAGGTAAAGCAGATGGTGACCAAGTTAATAAATTGGTTAGAGAAAGATTACAATAGTTAACTTCAACCTGGCAGTTGCTGTCAGGTTTTTTTATTTTTTGGTGTCATTAATATTTTAGAGTTTACATAATATTTATATAGATTAAGGAGGAATTTAAATGAGGAGGCAGGATAAGCTAAAAGCTAAACTGGCTGAATTATTTGACCTTCCTCGAGATGTAGTGCTTAATTTACCTCGAATTTCTTTAATCGGGAATCTGAAATTACAAGTGGAAAATCACCGGGGGATAATTAAATATACACCTGAGTTGATTAAAATCAGAGCTTATCGTGGAAGTTTATTAATCACCGGAAAAGAATTAATTATTGATCAACTGCGAGAGGAAGAGATCATTGTTATGGGTAAGATATCTGATATAAGTTTTGACCTATTATAGGTTAAGGAGGATATTATGTTTAATAGATTATATGAATTTTGGCGAGGATATCTACGAGTAAAGATTACTGGTCAACAATTTACTAAGTTGATCAATGAATTAATGCGAGAAGGGATTAAACTGTGGGATATTGTACGGATAGATGATACTTTTTATGCAAATATTAATCTCAGTGATTTTAAAGAATTAAAAAATAAAGTCCGGACTATAGATTGTAAGGTAGCAATTTACCAAAAGAAAGGATTACCTTTTTGGTGGACTAAATTATTACGGAGGAGGATGTTAGCAGTTGGTATTTTAATTGTGATTTTAACTATCTATATTCTATCCCAGTTTGTCTTATTTATAGAGGTGACAGGAACTGAAAAACTGTCAAAAGAGGAGATCACCTCTCTGTTAGAGCAGGTTAAAATTCAGCCTGGGGTGTTAAAATCCAATGTACCTTTGGATAAGTTAAGGCAGATGATTATCCAACAAAAGCCAGAAGTATCCTGGGCCAATGCTTACTTTAAGGGAACTAAGTTAGTAGTGGAGGTAGTAGAAAAGGAGTTAATAGATACCGAAGTTAAGCCGGCTGATATTGTAGCTGCTAAATCAGGGGTAATTAGTGAGTTGATTGTGTTGCGCGGAACTGCTCAAGTAGAAGAGGGGACTACTGTTAGCCAAGGTGATATTTTAATTAGTAAAAACATAGAAGTGAAAAAGAAAGCAGAAGAGATAGCTACAGAAGAGGAATCTAAGATAGAGGTAGAGACTAAACAAGTTAAGGCAGCTGGATTAGTCAAGGCTCAAGTCTGGTATGAAGGTTATGGTGAGGCTGAACTAGTTAAACACTATCAGCAGCCAACAGGTAATTATAAGAGCAGTTTAGTGGTTAAAGTTGATGATCGTGAGTTTGTAATCAAGGGACCTACTAAGCCTCCTTATGCTAATTTTGTAGTTCAAAAAGATGTAAAATCCTTGCCACAATGGAGGAATCAGCAGTTACCTATAGAAGTAGTTATAAGGAAATATGTTCAGGTTAAAGAGGTTAAAGAAGATAGGTCTCTTAAGCAGGCTAAGCAGATAGCTAAAGAAAAAGCTGTTAATAGTATCTTGCAAGGCTTGGATAAAGAGGCTATAATATTAAATAGTAAGCTAGAATTAATTACTAGAGATAATAATCAGCAGTTAGTTAGAGTTAAAGCCTTAGTAGAAGTAGAAGAAGAAATTGGAGTTAGGAGGGAATAAACATTTGGTACAAGTAACTGAAGAATTAAAATTAAGCAATAATCATGCAGCAATGAGTATCTTTGGCAATCAAGATCAGAATTTGGAGTTGATTGAGGATCAATTTGCTGTTGAACTTATAGCTCGTGGTAATTTAGTTAAAATAACAGGGGATAAAGAGCCCGTTGAACAAGTAATAAATTTATTCCAGGAATTAGATAAAGTAGTCCAAGCGAAAGGTAATTTGACTCAGCAAGAAGTAGAATACGCTATTGAATTAGCTACAGCAGAGGATTTTTCGTTAACAGATATCTACTCTGATGTGGTTCAGGTAACTAGCTCTGGGCAAAAGATTAGACCAAAGACAATCGGACAAAAGATCTATCTTGATGCTATTCGGCAGGATGATATTGTTTTTGGGGTTGGTCCAGCGGGAACCGGAAAGACTTTTTTGGCAGTGGTAATGGCTGTTAATGCTTTGATGAGTGACCAAGTTAAAAAGATTATTTTGACTAGGCCAGCTATTGAAGCAGGAGAAAACTTAGGGTTTCTACCTGGTGATTTACAGGAGAAGGTTGATCCTTATTTACGTCCTGTTTATGATGCGTTGTATGAAGTTTTAGGAACGGGGAAAGTTGATCAGTTACTAGAAGAAAAGGTAATAGAAATAGCACCTTTAGCTTATATGCGCGGGAGAACTTTAAAGAATTCTTTTGTTATTTTGGATGAAGCTCAAAATACTACTCAAGAACAGATGAAGATGTTTTTAACTCGGTTAGGAAGAAATTCTCAAGCAGTAGTCAATGGTGATATTACTCAGGTTGATTTACCACATAAAAAAAGATCTGGTTTAGTACAAGCGGAGGAAATTTTAAAATCGATTCCAGGAATTAATTTTGTCTATTTAACTAACCGAGATGTAGTTAGACATCATCTGGTTAAAGAAATCATTGCTGCTTATGATGACCTTGGGTAAATACTTTAGGAGTGAATATTATGGGATTTTTGTCTTGGATTCAAGATAAATTTAATTTTGATCAAGTTGAGTTTTATCAGAATAAGTCCTTTCAGAGGATAGTCTGGGGAATATTAATAGTTATTTCCCTAATTATTCTGGTTACTATTGATTTTTTACCGGATAAAGTTAATTTAAAGGTGGGACAAGTCAGTGAAAATGATATTAAAGCCCCTAGAACTGTTAAATATGTTGACCAGCAGCGGACTAGAGAATTAAAAGAAGAAGCTGCTAATGCTGTATCTAAAGTTTATAAAGAAGAAGCGGCAATCACTGTTGAGATCAAAGAGGAAGTTAATCATTTTTTTGAGCAAGTAGAAGAATTAAGAGGTCAGGATAAGAAGTTAGAGACTAGAGTGGCTACTCTGCAGGAAGAAAGTGAATTAGAATTAACTGAAAATAATTTTGTTTATTTATTACAGATCAGTCCGCAAAAGTTGGATAATCTCCACCAAAATATTTTATCTATTTTGGAGAAATATTTAGATCGCGGGGTTAAGAGTGATTATTTGGCCCAAGTGAAACAGCAATTAAATACAGAAGCAATTTTAAGCCAACCACAAGAATATAATGCACTAGTTAAAAAGATTACTAGACAATTAATTAAGCCTAATTTGATTCTTGATTTAGAAGCTACTCAACAGAGGAAAGAACAGGCTAAACAGGAAGTAGAGCCAGTTAAAAAGACAATCCATAAAGGAGAAATTATTATTCGCCATGGTAGAGTAGTCACTGAACGGGATATGAAAAAATTAAAAATATTAGGTTTACGTAATCCCCAGATAAATTATCTGAATATAATTGGTTATATGTTGCTCACCTTGATTATTGTAGCAGTAACATTAATTTATATTCACCAGTATCACTATCATGTCCTGGAGAATATGGGTGAATTAGCTTTGATAGGTTTATTACCAATTATTATTTTATTACTTGCTAAGATAATGAATTATCTACCTATCACCTATCCTTCTTTTATAGTTCCAGTGGCAGCAGCTTCAATTCTGGTAACTGTGTTAATAGATGGTGATTTAGCAATTGTATTTACTGTAGGATTATCCTTTTTAGTAGCAGTTGTTAGTGATAAAAGTATGGCGGATATGATAGTAGCAACTATTGGTGGCTTGAGTGGGATTTATAGCGTCAATAAATTAAGTCAAAGATCAGACTTAGTAAGAGCTGGCTTTATTGTAGGAGGAGCTAGTTCAGCTACGATATTTGCTTTTTTATTGACTAGGCCTAGCTTAGAAGTAGTTAATTTTTTAAAAATAGTTCCTTTGGGTATAATAAATGGGATCATAGTGGCAGTTATTACTAATGGATTATTGCCCTATGTAGAGAATATATTTGGGATTACTTCTCCAGTTAAATTATTAGAATTATCCAATCCAAATCATCCTGTACTCAAAAAATTACTAGTAGAGGCTCCAGGAACCTATCATCATAGTATTATTGTTGGTAATTTAGTTGAAGCAGCTGCTGATAAAGTAGAAGCTGATTCTTTATTGGCTAGAGTAGGTGCTTATTATCATGATATAGGTAAAATTAAACGATCTTACTTCTTTACTGAAAATCAGATTGGAGATGAGAATCCTCATGATAAATTATCGCCTAATTTAAGTACCTTAATTATCACTTCTCATGTTAAAGATGGGGTGGAGATGGCTCAAAAATATAAACTCCCCCAAGTAGTAATTGATATTATAAAACAACACCATGGTACTAGTATAGTCTATTATTTTTATCAGGAGGCAGCTTATGATGACGAGTATGAAAATCTAGATGAGAGTGAATTTAGATATCCTGGTCCTAAGCCCCAGACTAAGGAGACGGCTTTAATAATGTTAGCTGATACAGTAGAGGCAGCAGTCAGATCTAATGTAGCTGTTCAGAGTAATCCGGATAAATTAGAAAAGTTTGTTAATGATTTAATCAAAAGTAAATTAAATAGTGGTCAATTAGATGAGTCAGATTTAACACTACAGGATTTAGATAAAATAACTACTGCTTTTGTTGGTATTCTAAAGGGGATTTTTCATAATCGGATTGAATACCCAGATAATATTGCGCAACAATTTGAGAAAGGAGACCAGGCAAATGACAGTTCTAATAAATAATTTACAGTCGGAGACTGAGTTAGAAGACCAGGTAGTTGATATAATCCAGCAGGTAGTTAACCAAGTACTAAAATCAGAAGTACAATCTGAGCCAGAAGTAAGTATAGCTGTAGTTGATAATGATTATATTCAGCAATTAAATAAGAAGTTTAGACAACAAGATGAATCAACTGATGTATTATCCTTTCCACAAGAAGAAGAAGACTTATTAGGTGATATTGTTATTTCTCTAGAGACAGCTAGAGAGCAAGCAAAAGAATATAATCATTCTTCAGCTAGAGAGGTAGGATTTTTAACTGTTCACGGGATGTTACACTTACTAGGTCATAATCATAAGCAACAGCAAGAACGGGAGATAATGCGCAGTAAAGAAGAAGAGATCTTAGCTAGATTGGGGTTAAGTAGAGACTAATGAAATTGATTGATGATTTAATCAAGAGTTTTAATTATGCTGTAGTTGGTATCGTTGAGGTTTTAAAAGAAGAAAGAAATATGAAGTTCCATTTTGGATTAGGGGGGCTAGTATTATTAACTGGTCTGTTATTTGATATCTCTAAAGTGGAGCTATTGGTTTTATTTATGACCATTACCTTAGTTATTTTTGCTGAAATGATTAATACAGCTATTGAAGCACTAGGTGATTTAATTAGTCAGGACTTTCATCCTCAGTTGAAAATGATTAAAGATGTTGCAGCTGGGGCGGTACTAGTTACAGCTATTAATGCTTTTATTATTGGTTATATTATCTTTTTTAATGATTTTAGGCCGTTGACTTTGAGTTTATTACAGCAAGTCCAGCAGACTCCTATTCATTTGACCTTTATTTCTTTGGCAATTGTCATGTTAGTAGTGATTATTACTAAGGCTTATTTTAAATCAGGTACTTTTTTACAGGGTGGGATGCCTAGTGGACACACAGCTATTGCTTTTTGTCTAGTAGTGATTATTTCTATTCTGGTAAATAATGCTTTGGTAATCAGTCTTGTGTTTTTATTAGCTTTCTTAGTAGCTCAAAGTAGAATCGAAGGAAATATTCATAGCTTTTGGGAAGTATTGCTAGGAGGAGTAGTTGGCTTTTTAGTTGGTTTATTAATTTTTCAGTTATTACATTTATAAATATTCGATTGAAGGAGGGCTATAGCTAAGAAATTTTGTAGTATATAATTAGTGTAATCGAGGAATATTTAAAGGAGGCTTTGATGTATGGAGATTACGGAAGTAGTTGAACCAGTTAGTTTTTTCTTACTCTTATGTGGTTCGGCTTTCTTTTCTGGTTCAGAGACTGCCCTTATGTCAGTTAATAAGATTGAAATTAGACATTTACAGCAAGAAGGAAATGCTAAAGCTGCTATCTTAGAAAAATTGTTAAGTACCCCAGATAGATTAATATCCACTATTTTAGTAGGCAATAATTTAGTTAATATTGCTGCTTCCTCTATTGCGACTAAGATAGCTATCGATATCTTTGGCAATGCTGGGGTGGGTATAGCTACTGGGTTAGTTACTCTATTACTATTGATTTTTGGCGAGATCACTCCTAAGTCAATAGCTAATAGTAAGGCTTTACAGTTTTCTTTGACTGTAGCTCGTCCGATTGAGATCTGTTATTATTTCTTTTATCCAGTAGTAAAGGTGTTAAATATAATAACTGGTTTGATGACTGGTGGTCGAGAGGGAGAGCAGACCTCCAAACCATTTATTAGCGAAGATAGGATTAGAAGGTACTTAACTGTGGGAGAGCGAGAAGGAGTCATTGAGACTGATGAAAAGCAGATGATTAATAGTATTTTTGAATTTGATGATACTAGAGTAAAAGAGATATTAGTTCCCAGAATTGATATGGTCTGTGTAGAAATCAATGATTCTCTAGAGGAACTGATTAATACTGTTGTTGATAGAGGTTTGTCTCGGATTCCAGTTTATAATGATACGATTGATAATATAGTGGGAATTGTTTATGCTAAGGATTTATTGCCGTTGTTAAGAGAAAAGACTGAACTGAATATTCAAAAGATTATGCGTCCTGCCTATTATGTACCAGAGACAAAAAAAGTGGATAATCTGTTAAGTGAATTAAAGAAAGAAAAGATACATATGGCTATTATCCTGGATGAGTACGGTGGAACAGCTGGCTTAGTTACTATTGAAGATTTATTAGAGGAAATTGTAGGCGATATTCAAGATGAATATGATGAGGAAGAAAAGTTGATTAAGATGATTGAAGAAGATGAGTTATTAGTTGATGGTAGAGTTGATATTGATGAGATTAATCAGGTGCTAGGTGCTAATTTACCAGAAGAGGATTACGAGACAATTAGTGGTTTTATCTTAAGTATGTTAGGTTATGTGCCTGAAGCGGGGGAGAAAATAGAATTTGAAGATCTGACTATTGAAGTAGAAAAAGTAGTCCAGCGGAGGATTTCCCAGGTTAAGATTAAATCTTTTGTGACTGAAACTGAATCAGATACAGCTAATAATCAGGAGGAAGATTAGATGTTAAAGCAGCTACGGAATTATTTGATTACTGGCTTAGTAGTCTTATTTCCGCTATTAGGCACTATATATATCTTGTTTACACTAGTTAGTATAGTTGAACAGGGTTTTGGCCCGCTAATAGAAATCTTAATTGGAGATAGGATTTATGGTTTAAGTGTTTTGATTAGTCTAGGGTTGATCTTAGGAGTTGGGGTTATAGCTACTAATGTGTTAGGAAAGAAGTTAATTGAATTGGGGGAGCAACTTTTAACTAAGATACCAGTAGTACGCAATATTTATTTAAGTATTCAACAGATAATTCAGGCTTTATTTTGGAAGAATAAGACTGCTTTTCGGAAAGTAGTCTTAGTAGAATATCCTCGGAAAGGAGTTGATCAACTTGGTTTTTTGACACGAGAAGGAGTTAATCGGATAGAAGGGAAGCTAGCGCCAGAAACTGAACTAGTAAGTATTTTTATTCCTACTACTCCTAATCCGACGTCTGGTCATCTAGTCTTATTAGCTAAAGAAGAGGTAACTTATTTAGATATGACAGTAGAAGAGGGATTAAAATTAATTATATCGGCTGGTACTGTACTACCAAATGAAGAACAGGAGGGAGAGTATGCAACTTAGAGTAGAGAGACTAACCACTACTCAACAAGAGATAATCGATCAGCTAGTAGATATTGAAACTGAAGCTTTTGGAGCTGGAGGATTGAACCAGTGGGGATTAGTGCCCTTTATTCATCATGGTGCAGTTTATATAATTTATCAAGCAGATAAACCTGTAGGAGTAATAGAATATATGCGGGATCTAGACCAGCCTAAACAAGCTTATTTATATGGTCTTGCTATTTCAGAAGAATATCAGGGCCAAGGTTTAGGTCAAAAATTACTAGATTATTCTTTACAGCAGATGCAAAAACTAGGGATTACTAGGGTAGAGTTAACAGTTGACCCAGCTAACGAACCAGCAGTTAAGTTATATCGTAAATTTGGTTTCCAGAAGATAGATTTTCGCCAGGCGGAATACGGGCCAGCTGAAGATAGATTGATTATTTACCTAAACTTATAACATTTAAGGAGGGAAGAAGATGAATCAACTAGAAACAGAGAAGAATTTTAAATCAGGTTTTATTACAGTAGTTGGACAACCTAATGTTGGTAAATCAACGCTAGTTAACCAATTGATTGGAGAAAAGATAGCTATTACTTCCCGGAAAGCTCAAACAACTCGGAATCAGATTCAATGTGTTTTGACTTTAGACCAAGCGCAATTGGTTTTTCTTGATACGCCAGGTATCCATCGCCCTGAAGATAAGATGGGAAATTATTTAAATCAAGTAGCCTATCAGACCTTAGAGGATATTGATGTAGTCTTATTTATGGTTGATGCTAATTATCCTCCTAACAAGGATGATAAAAGAATTGCTAGCCAATTATCTGGTTTAGACACTCCAGTATTATTAGTAGTTAATAAAATTGATACATTGGCTAAGGAGAAATTAGCCGACCGGATTACAGCTTACGAAAGACTAGCCGATTTTAAGGACCTAGTTACCATTTCTGCTTTAAATGAGATCAATTTAGATTATTTAATTGAAGAAATGGTGGATTTATTACCTACTGGCCCGCAGTATTATCCAGCAGATATGATTACTGATCAAATCGAACAGTTTCTTGTTGCTGAACTGGTCCGGGAAAAAGTTCTTGATTATACCCATGAGGAAGTTCCTCATTCAGTAGCAGTAGAGGTTATTGAGTTTAATGAACGACAAGACCAGGAATTAATTGATCTTAGGGCTAATATTTATGTAGAACGAAAGTCGCAAAAAGGAATTCTGATTGGCAAACAAGGCCAAATGCTAAAAAAGATCGGTACTGCAGCTAGAGAAGAAATAGAGAAGTTATTAGGGACTAAGGTGTTTTTAGATTTATGGGTTAAAGTAGAGAAAAATTGGCGAGAGAAAGAGGATGCCCTACAGATGTTAGGATATCGAGGATGATTATATGGACCATAAGACAGAAAAGTTATTAGTTGAGCTAAAAGAGAAGATTGCAGCCGAAGCTGAAACAAAGGTAGAGATTTTTTTAGCTGATTTATATCCAGCTGATATTGCCGAATTATTAAAAGAGCTATCTACTGCAGAGACAAGGTTTGTACTACCGTATTTGCCACTTCAGAAGATAGCTTTTTCTTTAACTGAGCTAGATCCTTCTACTCGGAGAGATTTATTGAATTTTTTAGAAGCTAAACAGCTAAGAGTGATCCTGGATAACATGTATGCTGATGATATAGCTGATTTAATTGAAGTTATATCTATTGGCAAAAGTAAAGAATTATTGGAGCTGATGAAGCAAGAGGATGCGCAACAGATCCAGGATTTATTAGGTTATGATGAAGAAAGTGCTGGCGGGATTATGACTACTGAATACATTGCAATTAAGGAAGATAAAACAGCTCAGCAGGCTTTAGCTACCATCAGAAAAGTAGCTACTAAAGCTGAAATGATCTACTATCTGTATGTTGTTAATTCCAATCAGAAATTAGTGGGTGTTATGTCTATGCGAGAATTAATTACAGCTGATCCTACTGCCCAGATAACAGACTTAATGCAGGAGCAAGTAATTGACGTTCCTCTGGATTTGGATCAGGAGGAAGTAGCTAATATTATCTCTAAGTATGATTTATTGGCTATTCCAGTAGTCAATGAAGAACAGCAGTTATTAGGTATTATTACTGTAGATGATGCCTTAGACGTGATTGAGGAAGAGGCAACAGAAGATATTTATAAGATGGCAGCAACTGAAGAAAGGGAGTTAGATGCTAAATATGAGACAATCCTCGGTCGTGCTTTTAAAAGATTGCCGTGGTTGACTATTTTATTATTTGCTAGTATGCTTTCAGGAACAGTGATTGGTAATTTCTCTAGTGCTATTTCTTCAGTAGTAGCTTTAACCTTTTTTATCCCTACTTTGACAGGAACTGGTGGTAATGCGGGAACACAATCTTTAGCGATTGTAGTCCGTGGTTTAGGAACAGGAGATATTGATCCTCAGGAAATTGGTCTTTATTTATGGAATGAATTTAAAGTTGGTGGCGTGACTGCTTTATGGTGTGGCTTGATTATTGGTTTAGTAGCTACTTTGTGGCAAGCAAGTTATATGTTAGGAATAGTCGTTGGTGTAGCTATGTTTTGTACAATATTATGGGCTACTATAGTAGGTACTATTATGCCTTTTCTTATTAATTACTTAGGAGCTGACCCTGCTGTAGCAGCTGGCCCATTTATTACTACTTTAATAGATGTATCAGGTTTATTTATTTATTTTAGTTTAGCTAAGTTATTTATTGAGTACTTAATGTAAATTAATTAAAGAATAAGGAGCTGATTTAAATGGCAATTAAACCTAAGGATATGGTTAAAATAGTTGATTATACCAAGTTAGATCCTTTGGCTACTGTAGCTGATATAAAGCAAATCTGTCAGGAAGCTAAGGAGTATAATTTAGTAGCTGTCTGTGTTAATCCTTGTTTTGTGCCTTTAGCTAATCAGTTATTACATGATACTTCCGTTAAAGTATCTACTGTAATAGGTTTTCCCTTAGGTGCGTCGACTCCTAAGGCTAAGGCTTATGAAACCAAAAATGCTTTAGATAATGGGGCTCAAGAGGTAGAAGTAGTAATTAATACTGGAGATATTAAGAATAAAAATTGGGCTAATATTGAAGAAAGTATCAAACCAGTAATTGAAGCTACTAAGTTATCAGGAGTTACTAAAGATATTATTACTAAGGCGATTATTGAAACTTATTATTTAACTGCAGAAGAATTAGACTATATAGCTAAATTTCTAAAAGAATTTGGGATTGATTTTATTAAAACTAGTACTGGTTTTAGTCCAGCTGAGGAACCAGACTTAGATGCTGTAGCACTGATAAGAAAAATAGTAGGTCGTGGTATTGGAGTAGAAACTTATGGTGGAGTTGAGAATTTTGATGATGCAATTAAGATGTTAGATGCTGGTGCTAATCGAATCGGGACTAGAAATGCTATTTCAGTGGTTAAACCAAAGGAAGATTAAATATTGCAAATGAATTAATATTATTTAATAATTAGGAAATGATAAGTAATAAAGTAAGGAACTAAAATCATCTGTATCAGAGAGGAGTTTCCCTTTGCGTATAGAAGAATATAAGAATAGGTATACTAGATACTAACTAAAAGGATTGATATTAATGAGCCTGTTTGATACAGATGCTATTGTTTTACGCCACTATGAATTAGGAGAAGCAGATAAGATAGTTATTTTATTTACTAGAGCGAAGGGAAAGATTAAAGTAGTTGCTAATGGGATTCGCAAGACCAAAAGTACTTTAGCAGCTGGCTTAGAGCCTTTCACCTATAATCATGTAGTTGTCTACCAAGGGAAATCAGAGTTGGCTAGATTGAGTCAATGTGAAATTAAAGAATCATTTAGTAGTTTAAGAGATAATATCGTCAAGATGGGAACGGCTTCTTATCTGGCCGAATTGATTAATGAATTAACAGTTCTTTATCAGGCTAACCAGGATATATTTAAATTATCAGTCTTGACTCTGCAGTTATTAACTCAGCTTGAGGAATTGGATTTATTAATTAGGGCTTTTGAATTAAAGTTATTGGCTTTATTAGGTTACCGACCACAATTAAGTAATTGTATTAAATGTAATAGTCAGTTAGATGAAGAGATCAAATTTAGCTTAACAGAGGGTAGCTTAGTCTGTGCTAGTTGTGCTAGTGGAGAAGTAAGAGACATTAGTTGGGGGACTGTCAAGTTTATGCAACAGTTATTACAACTGGATTATAGACGGCTATTACGTTTGCAATTACCAGACTATGCTAACCAGCAATTAGCTACAATCATTCCTGCTTATATTGAGATGATTATTGAAAAAAGATTAAAGTCTCTCTCCTTTTTACAGAATCTATCAGATATCCAAGGAGGAAAATAATGGAGGAACTAAATAAACTAGACATTATAGTAGAACGGACAGGAGCTAGTTACAAGGAAGCTAGTAAGGCTTTACAAGATGCCCAAGGAGATATTTTGGAAGCAGTACTTGCTATTGATAATCAAGCTACCTCTAATAATAGAAGTACTAATCAAGAACAGACTAGGCAAAGAGAGACTGGAGAACAAGAACAAGACACTAAAAAACAGCACCAGAAGAAGCGAAGATCAAATCGTTTTCAAGTAGGCGGTGACCAGTTAGTTGCTAAAGTAAAAGAGTTGCTTAAACAAGGGAATGTGACGCGAATTATTATTAATAAAGAAGGACAGGTGTTAGTGGATATTCCTGTTACTGCTGGAGTAGTGGGAGTTATTTTAGCCCCTTATTTATCAGCAGTAGCTGCTATAGCAGCTGTAGCTTCCCAGTACGATATCAAAGTGGAGCGTCGTTAGCAGGCTAAATTGACAAGTTAAGTAATCTTTGATATATTAAGAGAAAAAAATGCTGCGATAAAGTAGCAGGGTGGAGGCAGCCTCGTCCCTGGTAGGTGACTATTAGGGAGGGGGTTTTTTCTGATGAGTTGATAGTTAACAGTGTATAGTTTATAGTTTTTTAACTATTCACTGTTAACTATCAATTATCAACTATCAACTGTCAACTAACATATGGGAGGGAATTCGTTGTGGAGTTTCAGGAAATAATTAATACTTTAAATCAGTTTTGGTCCGAACAAGAATGTGTTATTAGACAACCCTATGATGTAGAAGTAGGGGCAGGAACAATGAATCCATCTACTCTTTTACGGTCTTTAGGCCCTGAACCATGGAATGTAGCTTACGTAGAGCCCTGTCGAAGACCAGATGATGGACGATATGGGGAAAATCCTAATCGGTTACAACATTATTATCAATATCAGGTGATTATGAAACCTTCACCGGATAATATTCAAGAAATTTATCTTAAGAGTTTAGAAGCTTTAGGTATTGATCCAGGAAAGCATGATATTCGTTTTGTAGAGGATAACTGGGAAAATCCAACAACAGGTGCTTGGGGACTTGGTTGGGAAGTCTGGCTTGATGGAATGGAGATTACGCAATTCACTTATTTTCAGCAAGTTGGTGGCATTGAGTGTCAGCCTATTCCTGTAGAACTGACTTATGGCTTAGAAAGAATTGCTATGTATTTACAAGAAGTAGATAGTGTCTATGATATTGAGTGGGTGGCAGATGTTAAGTATGGAGATGTCCACCATCAAGGTGAAGTAGAACATTCTACATATAATTTTGAAGAGGCAGATATTGATAAGTTATTAACTTTATTTAACTTATATGAGGATGAAGCTCAAAGTGTAATCGATAAAGGTTTAGTACTTCCGGCTTATGATTATGTACTAAAGTGTTCTCATACATTTAATCTGTTGGATGCTCGCGGGGCTATTTCAGTTACAGAACGGACTAGTTATATTAGTCGGGTCCGCGATTTAGCTAAAGCTTGTGCTCGAGCTTATGTTCAGCAGCGAGAAGAGTTAGGTTATCCATTGTTAAAGGAGGGACAGAATGATGAGTAAGGATCTATTATTAGAGATTGGGACCGAAGAAATTCCGGCTAGATTTATGCTCTCTACTTTTGAACAATTAGAAGAGTTGGCCCAAGAAAAATTTTCTAACCAGCGGATTGAAGTAGGTAATATTAAGGCAACTGGTACTCCAAGGCGCTTGGTATTATACCTTAAAGATGTAGCTGATAAACAGGATGATTTACATAAAGAAATCCGTGGTCCAGCTAAAAATATTGCTTTTGATGAGGAAGGAAATCCTACTAAAGCTGGTAGTGGGTTTGCTAAAGGACAAGGGTTAACTCCAGAAGAATTAGAAATTAGAGATACTGATAATGGCGAGTATGTTTTTGCTTGTAGTACAGAACAAGGAAAGAATACAGAAGAGTTACTACCAGAAATTTTACCAGAAATAATTACTGACTTGGAATTTCCTAAGGCTATGCGGTGGGGCAACCAAGAGATGAGTTTTATTCGGCCGATTAAGTGGTTGTTAGCCTTATACGGAACAGAAAAGATTGACTTTTCTGTAGCTGGAGTCGAGACTGCTACTTGGAGTAGAGGACATAGATTTTTAAGTTCTGGTCAAGTAGAAGTCACTCAGCCAGCTGCTTATTTTTCCACTCTAGAAGAAGAGTATGTGATTGCTGATCATCAGCAGCGCCAAAAGATGATAGTAGACCAGATAGAAGCGATTGAAGCAGATCAAGGAGTTAATGTTATTGTAGATGATGAATTGTTAACAGAGGTTAACTTCTTAGTTGAGTATCCTACTGCTTTATGTGGTAGTTTTGAGCAGCAGTTTTTAGAGTTACCATCTGAGGTACTAATCACTTCTATGCGTGAACATCAATGGTATTTTCCAGTAGAAAATAATGCAGAAGAATTAGAAAATCTATTTGTCACTGTTAGAAATGGAACTGCTGAACATATTGCTACTGTCCGAGAAGGAAATGAAAAAGTACTTCAGGCTCGGTTAGCAGATGCTAAGTTTTTCTACGAAGAAGACCAAACAGAAAGTTTAGAGTCTAAAGTAGAAGAGTTAAAAGATATTATCTTCCAGGAAGATTTAGGTACTATCTATGATAAGGTAGATCGAATGATTGCTTTAGCTGAGGAATTTGGTCAGCAACTAGAGTTAACTTCTGGCCAAGTAGACCAGGCAACTAGAGCAGCAAAGTTAGCTAAAGCTGATTTGGTAACAGAAATGGTTAATGAATTCTCCAAATTACAAGGAGTAATGGGCCGTGAATATGCTTTATTGGATGGAGAAGACGAAGAAGTAGCTACAGCTATCTTTGAACATTATCTACCACGCTATGCTGAGGATATTTTACCAGAGACTAAGGTAGGTCAAGTAGTCAGTATTGCTGATAAGATTGATAATATTGTAGCTTGCTTTAGTGTCGGAATAATTCCGACAGGTTCGCAAGATCCTTATGCTTTAAGACGGCAAGCCCAAGGAATTGTAAGAATTATTGCTGAGACGGAATTAGATATTACCTTAGATAGTTTAATTGATCCTGCTTTAAAGTTATTAGCTGATAAGATTCAACGATCAGAAGCTGAGGTTAAAGAAGATATAATTGACTTCTTTAAGTTAAGATTAGAGAAGTTATTAGAAGAAGAAGGTATAAGATATGATGTTAGAGATGCTATTTTAGCTACTAATTATGTTGATCTAGATGATACTCTAACAAGAGCTAAGGCAGTAATGGACTTTAGAACTAATGAGCAATTTATAGATTTAATTGAAGTCTTTAATCGAGTCAATAATTTAGCTCAGAAGGCTCCTGAAGAAGTCGAAATCGATCAGGAATTATTTACATCTGATGCTGAGGAAGAATTATATACTACTTATAAAGAATTAAAAGCTAAAGTAGATCAACTATTAGCTGAACAGGATTATAGTACAGCTCTAGAGGAGTTAGTTACTATTAAAGAGGCAGTTGATGCTGTATTTGATGCTGTACGAGTTATGGCTGAAGATCAGGAAATAAAAGAAAATCGCTTGAGTTTATTAAAATTAGTAGCGAAGTTATTATCACAAGTAGCTGATTTAGAGCAGATTGTAATTGATTAACAACTAAATCAATTTAAAGTTGGCCCTGGATCTATTTTAGATCCAGGGTTTTTTTTAGCTGATTTATTGAAATATATATAATAAATGTTATAATATGGATATAAAAAATATTAGGAAGATAAAAAAAGGAATAGCACTCATTAAAAGTACAATAAAAAGGATATAGTGTACTACATTAAACCTAATATGATAAATAATTATACTTTTTAAGCTAAAAGTGTTGCATTTTATCTCTTTAATCAGTATAATATAGTTGAAAGATGAGTATAATACATGGTAGAGAAATTGATTTATATCTTGAGGAGGGATTAGTTTGGTAGCTATGTCAATGAGAACAGATAAAAAGTCAAGAGAAAGAAATAACTATGGAGATACTATGTTGATGCAGGCCTTACAAAATAATGCTGATTTAGATACAGTTAAGTCACTAGTTGCTTCAGGAGTTGATGTTACAGCCCGTAATAGAGCAGGAACGACTGCTTTGATGTTTGCAGCTTGGTATAGTACTAATCAGGAAGTAATTACTACTCTAATTTCTGCTGGGGCCAATGTTAATAGTCATTCTGGAGTGGGGAAGACGCCTTTAATGTATGCTGTACGGTATAATACTAACTTAGAGATAACTAAAGCTTTATTGGCGGCTGGAGCAGATGTGAATGCCCAAGAAGGATTAGGGAGAACAGCACTAATGTATGCTACTGAAAATGAAAAGAGTCAAGATTTAATCTCAATTTTACTTACAGCTGGAGCAGATATTAATCAACCAGACCATTCAGGAATCACTCCTTTAAGTTGGGTTATTAAAAATCATCCTCAGCCAGAATTATTAAATAAATTAATTGCAGCCGGAGCAAATGTTAACTCTAGAGATCAGAAAGATAGAACTCCTTTAATGATAGCGGCTCAAGATAGTGATTGGCAGACAATGTCTATTTTACTTGAGCAGGGAGCCGACCCCCAAGCAGTTACTGTTAATGGATTAACAGCTATTGATTATTTACAGGAAAATCAGGATATTCAGGATAATAGAATTTATAGAGAGTTAAAGCGAGCAAATTAGTATTGTTGGGTAGGTAGTGTAGTATTAATTATAAATTTACAAATATAGAGGAGTTGATCAGCAGGTATGAATTCGTTAGCTTTAAAATTTGTTAAAGTAACAGAGCAGGCTGCTTTAGCTGCTTCCCAATTGGTTGGTAAGGAAGATAAAATTGCAGTTGATCAAGCTGCAGTAGACGCTATGCGAGAAACTTTTGCTACTATTAATATTAAAGGTGAGATAGTAATTGGAGAAGGACCGAAAGACAAAGCTCCAGCTTTGTATACTGGAGAAAAAGTAGGGTGTGGTAGTAAAGAATTAGATATAGCAGTTGACCCGGTTGAAGGAACTGATTTGGCAGCTAATGATTTACCTAATTCTTTAGCTATGGTGGCTGCTTCTGATAAAGGTAACTTATTTAAGGCGCCTGATATGTATATGGATAAAATAGCTGTTGGTCCTGAAGCTAAAGGGATAATTGATTTAACAGCTACTCCAACTGAGAATATAAAAGCTATAGCTAAAGCTAAAGGAGTAGATGCTTGTGAGTTAACAGTAGTTATTTTAGATAGACATCGTCATAAAGAGTTGATTAAAGAAGTAAGAAATACAGGAGCTAAAGTTAAACTAATAAATGCTGTAGATTCAGTTGCTGGAATAGTTACTGCATTAGGTGAAATAGATGTTGATGTATTAATGGGAATTGGTGGTGCTCCAGAAGGAGTTTTAACAGCAGCTGCTCTAAAATGTTTGGGTGGAGATATGCAGGTTCAATTACATCCTCGTAATCAAAGTGAAATTAACCAAGCTTTAAAAATGGGGATTAGTGATATTAATAAGGTATTTACTATTGATGATTTAGTTACAGGAGAAAACATTATTTTTGCTATGACTGGGATAACAGATGGTGAGTTATTAACTGGAGTACAGGAGAATAAAACACATTCTCTTGTAATAAGTAGCCAACCAGGAAATCAATATATTAGAGAGATAAGAACTTTAAGTGATAACCAATTAACTAAGGTTAGTGCAAGTAATAAGCAAGTAGCTAAAGTTGAATTATGTAGTTAATGAAAGAGGAGGATTAAAATGAATAATTTAAATCAAAAGCAAAAACAAAGTAGTGTAGAAATTTTAGGTATGTTAGATCAGTTTGGATATTTATCTGTAAAAATTAGTAATTGCATATTGTCAGTAGAAGAGATTAAATTTTTTGGAGTAGAACAATTTGGATTTCAAGTTACTGGAGATGGGGTTAGTGTATCTCAAATAAAAAAAGTCGGAAAAGATTTAATTGTATTATTTGATATTAGGGAGTTATTGAGTAAGAAGCAGATTAATTCACAAATTGTAGAAGGAGTTATTAAAGTAGACGGACGGGAAATTGGAAGGGATAAACTTAGTATTTCTTCATTTATTAATAGTGTGAAATAATTGCTAGTTTTTTCAAATGACTTATTACTTATTATAATAGATATGTAATTAAATATAGGATTTAGGTTGAAAGGGAGTGGTTGCTATCAATTTAAGTAAACGGCAAAAGAAAATAATTGAAATAGTAAAAAATAATGAGCCGATTCCCAGTAAAGAAATAGCTAAACAATTAAATTTAACTAGAGGAGCTTTACGATCTGATTTATCTGTTTTAACTATGGCTAATATATTAGAAGCAAAGCCTAAAGTAGGTTATTTTCATTCTCAGGATAATTCATATTTAAACGATTTTGATGAATTATATGGTAAGAAAGTGAAGGAAATTAAATCAGCCCCTGTGGTAATAAAAGAAGAAAATAATTCTATTTATGATGCAATAGTAACTTTATTTTTAGAAGATACTGGATCTATTTTTATAATAGATGATAGTGAATCTTTAGTGGGTGTTATTTCTAGAAAAGATTTATTAAAAATAACAATGGGAGAAACAGATATGAATCAAGTTCCAGTTAGTATAGCTATGACTAGAATGCCTCATATTGTTACTGTTAAAGATGAAGATACTATTTTAGAAGCAGCTAAAAAGATAGCTGATTATGAAATTGATGGAGTACCAGTAGTTGAAGAATTAGATAAACAGTTAGATGATTCTAAAGAACGCAATTTAAAAGTAATTGGAAAGGTAAGTAAAACTAATATTACTCGAGTGTTTGCTGATTTTGGAATAGAAATTTAAGAAGGAGGAATTGATCATAGTGATTGATAGTAATTATATTATATATTTAATATCAGATTCTACTGGTAAGACAGTTGAAACAATGATTAATTCGATAGTTATTCAATTTGATATGGAGCAAATTGAAAAAAAGAAATTTACTAATGTATCTACAATAGATAATTTAACGGATATAATTAGTCAGGCTAAAAAGGAAGAACAGAATGTGATTTTAGCTTATACTTTGATATTACCAGAGTTATGTGAGTATATAGAGGAAGAAGCAGCTAAATATGATATTCCAATAATGGATATTATGGGACCATTTATGAATCAGTTTTCACAAATTTTAAACCAACAACCTCAGTTAGAGGTAGGATTAAGTCATAATGTAGATCAGGGAGTTGTTAAGCGCAAGTCTTGTATGAATTTTAACATTAGATCAGATGATGGAAAGGATCTAAATAAATTAACTGAAGCTGATTTTGTACTAATTGGAGTTTCTAGAACCTATAAAACTCCATTAAGTATGTATTTGGCTCGGTATAATCATAAAGTTGCTAATATTTCTTTATCGCCAGAAGTAGAAATTCCACAAGAAGTTTATAATTTACCTTCCGAAAAAATAATTGGACTAACAATTGATCCGGTTACATTACAAAGAATTAGACAACAAAGATTGAAGTTAATGGATGTTAACTATAAGATTAGTTATATTAAGTTAGAAAGAATCAAAGAAGAATTAAAATATGCTCAACAGATTATGAATAAGTTAGATTGTCAAGTTATTGATATAACTGATACTTCTATTGAAGAGATATCCAGTCAAATATTATCTATGTTAGATTGAAGGAGGGACAAAAATTACTGCTGATGGGAAATTGGTAATATTTATTATATCTGATTCTACTGGTAAAACAGCTGAAACTGTAGTTGATGCAGTAGTTAGTCAATTTAATCCTGATACAATTGAAATAAGAAAATTTAATAAAATAACGAATATGAATAAATTGACTAAAGTAGTTGACAGAGTAAAAAAAGAGCAAAAAGTTATTTTAATATATACTTTGATAAAACCAGAATTATGTAATTACATAGAAGATAAAGCAGAGAAATTTAATATTCCGGTAATAGATATTATGGGGTCAATTATTTCTAAATTTACCCAAGTGTTAAATGATTCACCCCAATTAGAGCCGGGTTTAAATCATAAGATTGATAATAAATATTTTGAAAGAATAGATTGTATAGAATTTACTGTAAATTGTGATGATGGACAGTGCATAGAAAGGTTAGGAGAAGCAGATATAGTTTTAATTGGGATTTCTAGGACATCTAAGACTCCGTTAAGTATGTATTTAGCACATCAAGGTTATAAAGTAGCTAATATTCCTCTAATTCCTAAAGTTTCTCCTCCTGTAAAATTATATAGGTTATCATCTGATAAGATAGTAGGTTTAACAATTGATCCTATGGCTTTACAACAGGTTAGAACAGAAAGAGTGAAAGAAATGAATTTTAATTATCAATCTGATTATACGCAAATGAGTAAAATTTTAGATGAAATTAGTTTTGCAGAAAAAATTATTAATGACATAGGAGATATGAAGATTAATGTAACTAATAAATCAATTGAAGAAGTAGCAAGTAAAATTTTGTCTAACAAAAGTTTCTTATAAATTAGTTAACTAATTTATAAGAAACTTAAATAGAAATAAATTTATTTCTTAAAAAAGAAAGGGGATAAAATGGCTGTTAATAAAAAAGCAATTAACAAAAAAGATACTGATGAAAGATATATTTATTCTTTTGAGGAAGGTTCTTTAGATTTAAAATCATTATTAGGGGGTAAGGGTGCTAGTTTAGGAGAAATGACTAGTTTAGATCTACCTGTTCCTCCTGGAATGACGTTAACTACAGAAGTTTGTAATCTTTATTATCAAAATAATGAAACATTGCCTAACTTTTTACAGGAAGAAATAAAAGAGCGTTTATCAGATTTAGAGAAAAAAACTGGTAAACAATTTGGAGATAAGGATAATCCATTATTGTTATCAGTTCGTTCTGGAGCAGTAATTTCTATGCCAGGTATGATGGATACTATTTTAAATTTAGGATTAAATGATCAATCAGTTAAGGGATTAGCTAAAAAAACAAGTGAGCGGTTTGCTTATGATTGTTATCGTCGGTTTATTCAGATGTTTGGGGATGTAGTATTGAAAATTGATTCTTATAAATTTAATAATATATTAGATAGACTAAAAGAGAGATTAGATTTAGAAAATGATTTAGAGTTAACAAGTGAAAACTTAAAGAACTTAGTTTCTAAGTATAAATCTATTATTAAAGAAGAAGCTGGAATTGATTTCCCACAAGATCCAAAAGAGCAGTTGATTACTGCGGTAGAAGCTGTTTTTGGTTCTTGGAATAACAAGCGAGCTATTGTTTATCGTGATGCTCACGATATTGATCATGATTTAGGAACGGCAGTTAATATTCAAACAATGGTATTTGGAAATATGGGGGATGATTCTGGAACTGGTGTTGTATTTACCAGAAATCCATCTACAGGAAAAAAAGAATTTTATGGTGAATATTTATTAAATGCTCAAGGAGAAGATGTAGTAGCTGGGATTAGGACTCCTAGTTCTATTAAATCTTTAGAAGAAAAGCTACCAGAGGTTTTTGAACAATTAGTAGGTATAACTAAAACTTTAGAAAATCACTATAGAGATATGCAGGACATTGAGTTTACAATTGAAGAGGGAGAATTATATTTATTACAGACTAGAACTGGGAAGAGAACTGCTAAGGCTGCTATTAAAATAGCTTCAGATATGGTTGAAGAAGGCTTAATAACCGAAGAAGAAGCTTTGTTGAGGGTTACTCCTGAGAATATTGAAAAAGTGTTACATAGACAAATAGATCCTGAGATTGATAAGGATGTTATTACTGAAGGTTTACCTGCTTCTCCTGGAGCAGCTGCTGGTAAAGTAGTATTTTCAGCAGATGAGGCGGAAAAGTTAGCTGAAAGAGATGAAAAAGTAATTTTAGTCAGTTTAGAAACAACTCCTGAAGATATTAATGGTGTATTAGCTTCAGAAGGTGTATTAACTACTCGAGGTGGAATGACCAGTCATGCTGCAGTGGTAGCGAGAGGTATGGGGAAACCTTGTGTTTGTGGTTGTAAAGAAATTAAAATTGATTTTGAAAATGAAGAATTTTTAATTGGGGAACAAAAAATAACTAGAGGAGATTATATTACGATTGATGGTACGACTGGTGAGGTAATTTTAGGTAGTGTAAAAATGATGGATTCGAAGTTAAGTCCAGAGTGTCAACAGATATTAGAGTGGGCTGATGAATATAGGGAATTAAATATCAGAACTAATGCAGATAATAGAAAAGATACCAAAAAAGCTTATGAGTTTGGAGCAGAAGGAATTGGGCTTTGTAGAACGGAACATATGTTTATGGCATCTGATAGATTATCAATAATGCAAGAGTTAATTTTAAGTGATTCGGAAAAGCAAAAACAAGAAGCTTTAGCAGAATTAGAATTAATCCAACAAGATGATTTTGAAGAAATTCTTACTGAAATGGAAGGTTACCCAGTAACAGTACGTTTGTTAGATCCACCATTACATGAATTTTTACCTGATTTAATAGAATTAACTAAAGAAGTAACAGAATTAAAGTATCAAGAAAAAGAAACGGAGCTACAAGAGAAAGTAGATTTATTAAAACAGGTTAAAGAAATGAACGAATCAAATTCAATGCTAGGCTTTAGAGGATGTAGATTAGGAGTAAAAATACCTAAAATATATGATATGCAAGTTCGAGCTTTAATCAAAGCAGCTATTAAATTAATAGATAATGGTATAGAACCTAAATTAGAAATTAAGGTTCCATTAGTTACTCATGTTAATGAATTCAAGTTTTTAAAAGAAAGAATAGAGCAGTTGGCAGATGAATTATTAGAGCAAGCTGGAGTGAATCTAGAATATAAAGTAGGGACTATGATTGAATTGCCAAGGGCTTGTATGACAGCAGATCAAATTGCTGAAGTAGCTGACTTTTTCTCTTTTGGAACTAATGATTTAACTCAGACTACTTTTGGGTTTAGTCGAGATGATGCTGAAGGTAAGTTTTTGAATTATTATTTAGATGAAGGAATTTTAGAAGATAATCCATTTATTACTTTAGATGCAGCTGGAGTAGGAAAGTTAGTTAAATTTGCTACTGATCTGGGGAAAGAAGTTGATGAAGATTTAAAGGTAGGAATTTGTGGAGAACATGGTGGAGAACCAAAATCAATTGCCCAATGTCAAGAATATGGTTTAGATTATGTTAGTTGTTCTCCTTATCGAGTACCAGTAGCTCGATTAGCAGCTGCCCAAGCTAAAATAGAATCTAATTAATAAAAAGAAAAGTTTGGTAGATTATCTACCAAACTTTTTGATTTTTTGTAAAGGCTAAAAATATTGCCATTATTATTCATGGGGGGGATAATGAATTAATAATAATCTTAACTATCCAATAATAATATTTTTGGATAGGAGGTTTAATAATGGTTGAATTAGAAAAAAACTATAATACAAAAATAAAAGCAATAGAATTTACTGTAGCAGCTGATGATAGATTGGATTGGGCTAAGTTAGATAAGGCAGATATTATTTTAACCGGTGTTTCTTGTACAGCTAAAACTCCTCTAGCTTTGTCTTTAGCTTATCAGGGACATAAAGTAGCTAATTTTCCTGTAGTACCTGAACTGGATTTTAAATTATCTAAATTAGTAACCTATCAAGCTAAGATAGTGGGCTTAACAATTGCTGCTTATCAGCTAAAGAAGTATAGAAAAGAAAAATTATTAAACTTAGGGTTGGAGTTAGCTACTGAGTATACTACCCAAGAACGAATTCAAGAAGAACTAACTTACTTTCGGCGAATAATGAATGAACTAGATTTGCCAGTTGTTGATGTAACTGATAGACGGGTTGAGGACTTGGCTAAACAGATTAATCAACTTAAGTAAGTTCTTCTCCTAGGTAGTTGCCTAGGAGTTTTTGGTTAAGAATTTAGATTTTGAATTGGCTAATAGCTAATAATTTATAATTCAGGGGAGGAATTTCAATTATTATCTTGTAATTATAATATAGTGGTTAAATTAATAGTAAAAATGTCTTTTGGTGATAGATTACGTCGAAGAATGTAATTGATTTAAATTGCAGATTTAGTATGAGTCATCTGCTATAGGAAATAATAATGAATAGATTTTTTAAGTTTGGAGCAGGAATTTGTATAGAATTGTCGAAAGTCTTTTAGTGCCGTAGAAGGCACTTTACTAGTTTATAAAGGAGGATGACTTAGGGGATAATAGTTGCTAAAGGGTGAATCATTTTGAATCATGGTTATTATAGTGATGATTTAATTGAAAAAATTAGGTATAGTAATGATTTAGTGGAGATTGCTAATGAGTATACTAAGTTAAAATCTAAGGGCAGTAGTTATATGGGCTTATGTCCTTTTCATCAGGAAAAAACCCCTTCTTTTAATGTTAATCCTGACCGGCAGTTATATTATTGTTTTGGCTGTGGTGTAGGAGGCAATATCTTTAATTTCGTTATGGAAGTGGAAGGGCTTAGTTTTGTAGAGGCAGTAGAATATTTAGCTGATAAAGCTAATATTGATCTGCCTGATCAAGAGACTTCTGTTCAGAATAGAAAAAAGAGAAATCAAAGGCAACAATTGCTTGAAATTCATAAGTTAGCTACTAGGTTTTACCAGTATTTATTATTGGAATCAGATATTGGGGAAGTAGGTTATAAATATCTTAAAGAACGAGGCTTCACCGAAGAAATAATGGAAAAATTCAAATTAGGCTTTGCCCCTGATAGGTGGGAACAGTTATATAAATTTTTACAAAAGAAAGGCTATTCGGATGAAATTTTAGCTAAATCAGGGTTGGTGATTCCTCGTAAAAATTCTGCCGGATATTATGATCGGTTTAGAAATCGGATTTTGTTTACTATTTGTAATCATCGTGGACAACCTATTGGTTTTGGAGGCCGAGTATTAAGTCCAGATGATGAGCCAAAATATTTAAATTCGCCCCAAACTACAGTATTTGATAAAAGTTATAATCTGTATGGCTTGGATCAAGCTAAACAATCAATTCGCCAGCAAGAAGAAGCAATAGTAATGGAAGGATATACTGATGTGATCACTGCTTATCAGCACGGGATCAAGAATGTAGTTGCTTCTTTAGGAACTTCTTTAACTCAAGGTCAAGCTGAGCTACTCCATAGATACGCTGAGAAAGTTTATATTGCTTATGATGCTGATATAGCGGGTGCTGAAGCAACAGTGCGTGGGCTAGATGTCTTAAAAAAAGAAGGATTGGCTGTAGAAGTTATTCAGTTACCTGTCGATCAGGATCCAGATGATTTTATTAAAGCAGAAGGGGCTAGCTCTTGGCAAGAATTGATCAAGCAGGCTGTTCCGTTAGTCCAGTTTAAAATAGATAATGTTTTAGAGGCTAATACACTTCAAGATGTAGATGATAAGCTAGCTATAGTAGAGGAATTATTGCCGATTTTAGCTAATATTGAGGCTGATATTGAACGAGATGAGTACTCTAAACTAGTAGCTGCAGAATTAAATATTGACTTGGGAGTACTTAAAAAAGAAGTTAATCACTACAGGAACTATCGAGTTCAAAGTAATCAGGATAGAAAGAAGCAAACTAGGTATAATATTAATAATGATTTAGCAGAAGAATTAGATGATAAACAGGTAAGTGGATATGATAGTGCAGTAGAAGGATTAATCAAGATTGTGATCAATCATCCTGAATTTATAACTAAACTACAACAAGAATTATCTCCTAATGATTTTAATAATAATAAATATCAACAGATTATTTCTCATATTTATAATTATGCTGCTGAAAGTGATAGATTTGTAGTGGCAGATTTAGTAGAGCAAGTTGAGGCAGAAGAACTCAAAAACTTGTTACTTAAGTTGTCGGTAGAAGGCGTAGTTAATGGTGACTTAAATAAAATGTTTGCTGATCATATAAGTAAAGTAAAGGAGTATCAATTAAGAATGAAAATTGCAAGTTTAGATTCCGAAATTAAGCAGGCTGAAGCTGAAAATAATGTTAGTAAATTAAATCAATTATTACAAGAATATCAAAAGTATCAACGTTTGTTGCGAAAGGAGGGTAACTAATGGCTGCACAACCACAAATGATGCAAGAGGAAATCAAAAGTTTATTAGATAAAGGTAGAGAGGCTGGTCAGTTGTCTGAGGATGATATTCAGCAGACTTTATCTGATGTGGATTTAGATGAAGAACAACTAGAGGAAATTTATGATATCTTTGCTGCGGAAGGAATTACAGTAGTGGATCAGGATGATGCATCTGCTACTAATGCTAGCCAAGAAGATGACTCGGAGTATGATGCAGTAGATACCGCCTCATTATTAGAGGAATTAGGTTTATCAGTAGATGATGGTGAAGATGATCAAGATGCAGCTGAAGATGAAGAAGAAGATTTAGATAAGGAAGCAGAAGAAGATGATGAGGAGGAAGATTTTGACTTTAGTGATATAGATTTTGGAGTGCCTGATGCAGCTGGCATTGATGATCCAGTTAAGATGTATTTAAAAGAAATTGGTAAGGTTCCATTGTTAGATGCTGATGAGGAAAAAGAGTTGGCCCGGAGAAAAGATGAAGGAGATAAAGAGGCTAAGCAGAAGTTAGCAGCTGCTAACTTGAGGTTAGTAGTTAGTATTGCTAAAAAATATGTAGGTCGTGGGATGTTATTTTTAGATTTAATCCAAGAGGGTAATTTAGGATTGATCAAAGCAGTGGAAAAGTTTGATTACACTAAAGGATACAAATTTAGTACCTATGCTACTTGGTGGATCAGACAGGCTATTACTCGTTCTATTGCAGATCAGGCTCGAACAATTCGAGTACCCGTGCACATGGTAGAAACAATCAATAAATTAATTCGAGTAACTAGACATTTAGTTCAGGAATTAGGTCGCGAACCTACTGATGAAGAGATTGCAGATGAAATGGACTTAAATCCAGAAAAAGTACAAGAAATTAAGAAGATTGCTCAGGAGCCTGTGTCTTTAGAAACTCCAATTGGGGAAGAGGAAGACAGCTATTTAGGTGATTTTGTTGAAGATGAAAATTCACCAGAACCAGCAGCTGCGGCTTCTAGAATGTTACTCAAGGAACAGTTAGATGGAGTAATGGATAGTCTAACAGATAGAGAGAAAAGGGTATTAGAACTTCGCTTTGGAATTGAAGATGGTCGTTCTCGTACTTTAGAGGAAGTAGGAAAAGAGTTTGGTGTTACTCGAGAAAGAATTCGTCAGATTGAAGCTAAGGCTTTACGGAAACTAAGACATCCTAGTAGAAGTAAAAAGTTAAAAGACTATTTAAACTAAGAAGCAACTCCATCTAGTAATAGGTGGAGTTTTCTCGTTTTGAATTCAATGTAATTTTAGGAAAATACTTGATATCAAGCGATTAATTTAGATATAATACTAACAAAACCTATAATAAGGAGTGGAGTATGAACTTATCCCCGCGTTTAAAAAAGATAGTATCTGTCTTGGAGTTGCCTACTAGTCTGTCTGATATTGGAACAGATCATGCTTACCTGCCAATTTATTTGGCGCGTAATACAGAGTGTACTAAGTTAATTGCTAGTGATTGTAATCGACAACCTTATCAGGCTGCTATAGATCATGTTAGGGAAGCTGATGTGGCAGACAAGGTTGATGTTAGATTAGGTTATGGTTTATCAGTTTTGGATAAGTATGAAGTCAATACAGCGGTGATTGCTGGCATGGGCGGCCAGACTATTCGCCAGATTTTGGCTGAGGATTATGATTTAGCTCATAGTCTAAAGCGGATTATTTTACAACCTATGGTGGGGGCTGGTGCTTTAAGAAAGTGGTTAGTGGAAAATAAATTTGAGATTATCAATGAAGCATTAGTGGCCGATGATGACCGGTTTTATCAGATTATTGTAGTTACGCCAGGAGCAATGGAGTTAAAAGATGATTTTTTATTGGAAATTGGCCCTAAATTATTAGAGACAGAAGATCCTTTATTAGATAATTACTTAACTGATTTAGAAGAAAAATGGCAGACTATTAAGTCTGATATCACTACTGAAGCTCCTCAACATCCTAAAATAGAAAGATTAGAAACTAAGTTAAGAAGAATTCAGGAGGTAAAAGAATGGCTGTCAAATTAGAGAAGATAATTGCTGCACTAGATGATTTAGCTCCATCTAGCCTAGCAGCGGAGTGGGATAATGTTGGTTTGCAGTTGGGGGATTCTAAGCAAGCTATAGATAAAGTATTAGTTACTTTAGATATTAATCAACAAGTGTTACAAGAAGCAATTAATAATAACGTTGATTTGATAGTTGCTCATCATCCTTTTATCTTCAAGGGACTCTCTCAAATTGATTTTACTACTCCTAAAGGGCAAATTATTCACCAAGCAATTAAGGAGGATATTGCTTTTTATGTAGCTCATACTAATTACGATATTGCTCCTCAGGGGCTAAATGATTTATTAGCTGCTAAGTTAAAAGTAACTGAGACAGAAGTTTTAGAAGTTACTAGTAGTCAACAATTAAAAAAGTTAGTTGTTTTTGTACCTCAAAAGGCCCTTGATCCAGTTAGAGAAGCTATAGCTCAAGCAGGAGGAGGTTGGTTAGGAGACTATAGTCATACTGCTTTTTATCAAGCAGGAACTGGAACTTTTAAGCCTTTAGAGCAAGCAGATCCCTATTTAGGTCAGCCAGGTGAGGTCAATCAGGTTGCAGAATATAGATTAGAGACAATAGTTTCTATAGATAAATTAGATCAGGTAATTAATGATTTGCTAGCAGTTCATCCTTACGAAGAAGTTGCTTATGATATTTATCCTCTTGATAAGCAAGGTAGTCAATTTGGATTGGGAAGGATAGGCAAGTTAACCACAGCTACTACTTTAGAGGATTATAGCCAATTAGTTAAAGAAGAATTAGATTTAGAGCAAATTAAGGTTGTAGGGGATTTAGAGGCTCAAGTAAAAAAAATAGCTCTGTGTAGTGGTAGCGGTGCTGATTTGATTACAACTGCAGCTAATAAACAGGCTGATGTACTAGTTACTGGAGATGTAAAATATCATGAAGCTCAAATGGCTAAGGAGAATGAACTATATTTAATTGATGCTGGACATTATGGGACAGAAAAAATCATGGCCCAAGGTATGGCTGAATGTTTACAACAAGAGATTACAGTTGAGGTAGTACCGTCGCAAATTAATACGAATCCGTGGAAGGTAATTTAGGTAGGTCAGTAGTTGACCTACCTTTTTTCTATGACACTAGTTTAGAAAAAGGGGGAGTTATAATGAGTAAGATTGACTTATTATATCAATTACAGAGTTTAGATGAGCAGATGACAGAAATAGAAGAAGGTAGTGGAAATGATTCACTTGAGGAAGAGATTGCAAGTTTAAAAGAGGAGATAGAAAAATTAAAGCAAAAAAAGGAAGTTACTCAGGCTGATTTAGCTCAGGTAGAAGAAAAGATTAAAGAACAGGAATTCGTAGAATCAAGAGTAGAAAGACAGAAAGAAGATTACGAAAAACAATTGTATAGTGGGGAAAATTCTAACCCTAAAGAGTTAGAGCAGTTAAAAGAAAAATTAGAGTCAATTTCCTTAGAGAAAGAAGAATTAGAAGAAAATTTATTAGAGCTCATGGTGCAAGCTGAAGAAATAGAAGAAGAGATTAAGCAGTTAGAAGAAAAAATTGCAGAGCAAAAGAGAGAATTATCCGCTGTAAAAGAAAAAAAGGAAGAACAAGAAGAGGAACAAGTCCAGGAATTAGAATCTATAAAAGAAAGACGCCAAGAAATTATAACCAGTCTAGACGAGGAAGTATTAGCTAAGTATGATCAGTTATTAGCAAGTAAGAATGGTAAAGCAGTAGTCAAAGTAGAGGATGGTTATTGTCTGGGGTGTAGAATGTCCTTGCCTATAAAATTGGTTAGTAAGGTAAAAGCTAATCAAGAGTTGATCTTGTGTAATAGCTGTGGTAGAATATTATATTGTAATTAAGGAGGAGTGGATTAATGAATTTAGTAATGTATACTGATGGAGGATCAAGAGGTAATCCTGGTCCAGCAGGAGTAGGGGCAGTTGTTTATAAAAATAAGGAACCAATTAAAGAAGTTACTGAGTATATTGGAAAAGCTACTAATAACGTAGCAGAGTATCAAGCTGTAGTTTTAGGACTTAGATCTTTACTAGAAGATTATAGTCAGGCTAAGATAGAAGTTAGAGCTGATAGTCAATTATTAGTTAAACAATTAACTGGGGAATATAGGGTTAAAAGTGATAATTTACAACCACTTTATACAGAGGTTACAGAATTAATAGATAATTTTAAGGAAGTCCAATTTATTCATATTCCTCGTGAACAGAATCAGAAAGCTGATGAATTAGCTAACCAAGCTATGGATCGAGGTATTTAGTTTAAATTATATTGACAACTCTTTTAATTCGTGTTATAATTACTTTAGAATTGAATAATTGTAATAAGTAGATTGGATAGTCGTAAGTATAGCGTAAGGCTATATTTGAGGAAAGTCCGAGCTTCACAGAGCAGGATGCTGGATAACGTCCAGCCGGAGTAATCCGCGGGAAAGTGCCACAGAGAGTATACCGCCTAGCCTAGCTAGGTAAGGGTGAAAGGGTGCGGTAAGAGCGCACCGGGTCTCTGGTGACAGATCCGCAGGGTAAACCCCATCCGAAGCAAGGTTGAATAGGGGGAGGTTAAGAGCTGCTCGCTCAGCTTCCCGGGTTAGCCGCTTGAGGTGGTAGGTAACTGCCATCCTAGATAGATGACTGTCGCCTGCAAAGGTACAGAATTCGGCTTATAGATCTACTTATTACTATTTCAGGGCATCCTTAGGGGTGCCTTTTAATTATATTAGAGGATGTTTATTTTTAAATTGATTAGTACTAAGGAGTGGATAGAATGAAGATGGGATTTTTAGGTCCGCAAGGTACTTTTGCTGAATTAGCAGCTCAAAAATACCAAGGGGAGGTAACTGAATACTTAGCTTATCCTGACTTAAGAAGCTTAGTAACAGCAGTTAAAGAAGAAACAATTAATGGAGCGGTATTACCGATTGAAAATTCATTACAAGGAGCAGTTACTTTAACTTTAGATTTATTAGTAGAATTTGATTTGTGGATTACAAATGAGATTATAATCCCTATAGAACATAGTTTGTTAGGAAGAGATGATGCTTTAGCAGGAATTAAACATATAATTTCTCATCCTCAAGCTTTGGCTCAATGCCGTAGGTTTTTGGAGACTAATCTAGGAGATTATAAAGTACATACAGCTAATAGTACTGCTTCAGCAGTTAGAAGACTTCCCAATTTAGATAGTACTTGGGCAGCAATTGGTAATCAACATGCTGCTCGGAAATATCAACTTCATGTTTTAGAAGAAGGGATTCAGGACAATCAAGAGAACTGGACTAGGTTTATTGTTTTAGCTAAAACTGATAATCAGCCGACTGAGCAAGATAAGACTTCTTTGATTTGTTCTCCGCTAGAAGATCATCCAGGAGCCTTATATAATATTTTGGATGAATTTGCCCAGCGGAATATCAATTTAACTAGGATTGAATCACGACCAGCTAAGAAGTTACTAGGGGATTATATATTCTTTATAGATTTTGTAGGCCATCGCCAAGATAATAAAATTCAGCAGACATTACAGGAGTTACAGGCGAAAACTTCCTGGTATAAAATGCTGGGTTCATACCCTAAATCAACAGTTATTGAAGACTATTCTGCTGACCAGTGAAAATTGAAAATAGCTAAGTGGTATGTTAAAATAAATAATTGATACTTATATATTAGGGGGGGATTCGGATGGCTGGACACTCTAAATGGAGTAATATTAAACATCAGAAGAAAAAAGAAGATAGAAGACGGGCCAAATTGTTTTCTAAGTTAGTTAAAAAGATTACTGTTGCTGCTAGAGAAGGTGGTGGCGACCCAGAAGTTAATAGTGATTTGGATTTAGCAATTCAAAAGGCTAAAGATGCTAATATGCCTAAGGATAATATTGAACGGGCTATTAAGCGAGGAACTGGAGAACTAGAAGGTGTTGATTACGAAGAATATGTCTATGAAGGTTATGCTCCAGCTGGAGTGGCATTATATATGGAAGTAATGACGGATAATAAGAATAGAACTGTCTCTGAATTAAGACATTTATTATCTAGTCATGGTGGTAATTTAGGTGAAGATGGCTGTGTAGCTTGGATGTTTGAGAGAAAAGGGCAGTTAGTAATTGATCGGTCTGATTATGAAGTGGTTGAAGAAGATGCTATGTTAGATGCTATAGAAGCAGGAGCTGAGGACATAGAATTTAATCAGGAAACTGTTGATATTTATACAGATCCAGAGGATTTACAGGATGTGCGAGGAGTTTTAGAAGATGATGGGTATCAATTTGACTCAGGAGATTTAGTGATGATACCTAATAATGAAATCACTTTAGATGATCCAGCTGAGGCTAAAAAAGTAGTCAAGGTAATGAATAAACTAGAAGACCATGATGATATTCAGGATGTCTATGCTAATTTTAATATTTCTGAGAAAGTGATGGAGGAAATTGCAGACGAAATATAATTTTAATTGCGCCTCTTCAATCTGGTTGGGAAGTAAATGTTTACTGGAGCCTATTATAGGGAATAATAAAGGGTGACAGTATAAAGGTTGGAGGGGTTTTAATGAAAGTTATTAAAAGTATTTTAGCAATAGTAGCTTTTATCTTTTTGGTTGCTGTAATAACTTATTTAGGTTTAAATGGACTACAAGTTTCTGGAAGTGATTATTTCTTTGGCTTAGATTCTAAAACTGATAATGAACCTGAACAAAGTAAAGAGTTAAAAGATTTAGTTAAAAAAGAACAACAGAAGTTAAATCAACGACAATCTGATCAAAGGCAGGTTGATGTAGATACTGAATTGATTCTTAAACAAGTTAATTCACTGGAAGAAGAGAAGATACTCACTCATCAACAGACTGATGATTCTTTGGTAGGTTTATCGCAAGAAGAATTGGCTAATCAATTAACTACTGGAGAGATTACTCAATTTAGTCCTCAAAAAGTAGTTATTGAGGTAAAAAAGGAACAACAGACTCAACAACCACCTAAGTTACAGGATATAATTGATACTGATCAAAATTCGGAGTCTGAAGAAGATTCCAGTCAGGAATCTAATAACCTTTATTTGGGGATTAAAGATGGTTATGTAGCTGTTTATCGCGGAGAAGTTTTAGGCGAGCATGAAGTAGTGGAGATTAGAAAAGATATACGAGTTGAGGATCTATCTCAACAAGATCTAAAAGAGTTACAACTAGGAATTAAAGTAGAAAGTAGAGAAGAAATGTTAAGTTATTTAGAAGGTTTAGCTAGTGCTACAAACTAATCTTTGCTAGTAAAACAGTCTATTGGTGACTGTTTTTTTCTTTTGGTTAAGCGGGGAGGGATAACATGATATCTTATTTAGAGGGCCAACTTCTTAGACAGGGACTGGATTATGCAGTGGTTAAAGCTCAGGGGGTAGGCTATAAAGTTTATCTACCAACTAGTTTACAAGATAGTTTAACTGCTAATAAGCAGATTGAATTACATATTTATACTTATGTTCGAGAAGATGCTATTAGATTATATGGTTTTGCTACAGTAGAAGAATTGGAATTATTTGAGAGGTTGCTTGGTGTGTCTAAAATTGGCCCTAAGGTTGCCTTAGGGGTGCTAGGAAGTCTATCGGTTAGAGAATTTAAACTAGCAATTATTAATGGAGAAACTGAGACTTTAAAGCAGATCAAAGGAATCGGGAATAAGACAGCTAAACGTCTGATTTTAGAGTTGCAGGAAAAAGTAGAAGTAGAGCAACTTACTGAGTCAAGTCAGGAACCAACAGTATCTAATAATCAAGTTAATGAGGCAGTGCAAGGTTTAGTTAATTTAGGTTATACTAAGTCTCAAGCTCGTCAGGCGGTACAGAAGGTTACCCAGGAAGATGCCAATCAAGATGTGGAGTCGATAATTAAAGCTGGCTTACAGTGTTTGAGTCAATAAACTATAAATTTTTAATTACATAGGGGGTGAAAAGATGGAAGAAAGATTTGTATCTGCTGATCAGAGGGCAGATGATGACTTGGATTTAAACTTACGACCACAAAGCTTTGCAGATTATATTGGCCAAGAGAAGGCAACAGAAAATCTTAAAGTCTTTATTCAGGCAGCCAAAAATCGCGGTGAATCTTTAGATCATGTTTTATTGTCTGGGCCCCCTGGTTTAGGGAAGACAACTTTAGCTAATATTATTGCTAATGAATTAGGAGTTGATATTAAAGTTACTTCTGGGCCAGCAATTGAAAAACCAGGTGACTTAGCAGCAGTATTAACTAACTTAAAGCCCCATGATGTGTTATTCATTGATGAAATTCATCGTTTGAATCGGGTGATTGAAGAGATTTTATATCCGGCTATGGAGGATTATTCTTTGGATATAGTAGTCGGGAATGGGCCTAATGCTCGTTCTGTAAGATTGGACTTGCCTACTTTTACTTTAGTAGGAGCTACTACTAAAGCTGGAAGCTTAACTTCTCCTTTGCGCGATAGATTTGGAGTTTTAAGCAGATTAAGTTTTTATCAAAAAGAGGAGTTGGCCCAAATTGTAGTTAGGTCTGCTCAAGTATTAGGGGTCAACATAGAAGAAACAGGAGCTTATGAGATTGCTCGTAGATCGCGGGGAACACCTAGAATTGCTAATCGATTTCTAAAAAGAGTCAGGGATTTTGCTCAAGTAGAAGGCGAGGGGATTATCACTCAAGAGATAGCTCATAAATCTCTATCCCGTTTGGAAGTGGATGAACTTGGCTTGGATAGAATCGATCGTAAAATCTTAACAACTATTATAGAGAAATTCAGCGGTGGACCAGTAGGGGTAGGTACTTTATCAGCAGCAATTAATGAAGAACAGGAGACAATCGAAGACGTTTATGAACCTTATCTATTACAACTAGGCTTTTTAGAGCGGACTCCTCGCGGAAGAAAGGCTACTAAATTGGCTTATGAGCACTTTGATTATCAGTTTGAAGAAGCAGAGGAGAGCCTCTTTTAAGGAGGGAAAGTTATGAAGTTACCTAATCTAATAATTTGGTTAGGAATTATTTTGATTAGTGGTGGACTAGCTTGGAAAGCTGGATTACCTATAGGTAACTTACCTGGAGATATTCATATAACAGGGGATAACTTTAGTTTTTATTTGCCGATCACTACTTCAATATTAGCCAGTATAATTATTTCTTTGTTATTGCGATTAATTCAGTAGAGAATCTTATAAGCTAGAAAGGTTTCGAGTGTCTTTTACACTGACCTTATAATTTTTTGTTCATGGGTGTGAAATAGAAGGTGAAATGAGATTGGGTTAAGCAAATTTATTATTTGGTTAATCTCATTTCACCTGGAATGTAACACGAACAAAAAAGTATCCGAAGGAAAAAAGTTCTCGAAACCTGATTACAAAGTAAAATATTAGATCAAATATTTTTTATATTATAAATGCTATCTAAGTTTGGAGGAATTAAGATGAAAGTAGAAGAATTTGATTTTGATTTGCCAGAGGAATTAATTGCCCAAAAACCTGTTGAACCACGAGATGAGTCACGGTTGATGGTAGTTGACCGTCAACAAGATGAACTCAAACATCAAACTTTTAACCAGATAGTTGATTATTTTAAACCAGGAGATGCTTTAGTGCGCAATAATACTAAAGTGATTGCAGCTAGATTATTTGGTTCTAAAGTAGAAACAGGTGGTAAAGTTGAGTTTTTGCTACTAAATCGGGTTGAACTTGATACTTGGGAGACCTTAGTTAAGGCTAATGGCAAGGTTAAAGTAGGAACCCAAATTGTATTTGGAGAAGGAGAATTAATGGCTACAGTACAAGATGTAACTGATTTTGGAGGCCGAGTAGTTGAGTTTGAGTATGAAGGAGTCTTTGAGGAAATTTTAGATAAATTAGGTAACATGCCTTTACCTCCTTATATTAAAGAAGAATTAGATGAGCCAGATAAATACCAAACGATTTATGCTGAAAAAAGAGGAGCTGCAGCAGCGCCGACAGCAGGTTTGCATTTTACAGAGCGTTTGTTACAGGAGTTAAAGGATAAAGGAGTTAAGATTATCGATATTACGCTTCATGTTGGGTTAGGTACTTTTAGACCAGTTAAAGTTGATCAAGTAGAAGAGCATGATATGCATGCCGAATATTATGAGGTATCTAAAGAAGCTGCTCAGTTGATTAATGAGACTAAAGAAGCAGGTAATCGAGTGTTTGCAGTGGGTACAACAACTACTCGTACATTAGAGACAGTAGCAAATGATAAAGGACAAATAGAGGCTGAGCAAGGTTGGACTGATATCTTTATTTATCCAGGTTATAATTTTAAGGCAATTGATGCTTTAATTACTAATTTTCATTTACCCCAATCAACATTAATTATGATGGTAGCTGCTTTGGCGGGACAGGAGAGAATCTTAACTGCTTATCAAAAAGCAATTGAAGAGGAGTATAGATTTTATAGTTTAGGTGATGGAATGCTTATTTTATAGTGTACAGTGTATAATGTAGAGTTGATAGTTGAAAAACTAATTAAAACCTAATTGTAAATTGTAAACTAAAAACATTGGAGGGACTAAGATGGCAAAGTTTGAGTATGAATTGGATAAAAAGTGTTGTGATACTAAAGCTAGAGTAGGAGAGTTAGCAACTCCTCATGGTAAGATAGATACTCCTATTTTTATGCCTGTAGGAACTAAGGCTACAGTTAAGGCGATGAGTCCAGAAGAATTAACGGAGATTGGGTCCCAGATTATCTTAAGTAATACTTATCATTTATATTTACGCCCTGGTCATGAATTGATAGCAGAAGCTGGTGGATTACATGAATTTATGAATTGGGATCGTCCTATCTTAACTGATAGTGGTGGGTTTCAAGTCTTTAGTTTAGGTGATTTAAATGAGGTGACAGAAGAAGGCGTGGAGTTTCAGTCTCATCTTGATGGATCTAAACACTTTATTAGTCCTGAACGATCAGTTGAGATCCAGATGAGTCTTGGGGCTGATATTATTATGGCTTTTGATGAATGTGCTCCTTATCCAGCCGACAAGGAGTATATTGAAGAGTCTTTAGAAAGGACAACTAGATGGTTAGAAAGATGTATTGAAGCTCATACTCGAGATGATCAAGCTTTATTTGGAATCATGCAAGGAGGTATGCATCAGGATCTTAGAGAAAAAAGTGCTGCTCAAATTACTCAGTTTGATCTACCTGGGTATGCTATTGGGGGCTTAAGTGTTGGTGAATCTAAAGAAGAAATGTTAGAGGTGCTCGATTATGCTCCTGAGTTACTACCAGAAAATAAGCCTCGTTATTTGATGGGAGTAGGAACGCCTTATGATTTATTTGAAGCAGTTATGCGTGGTGTAGATATGTTTGATTGTGTTTTTCCAACTAGAGTAGCTCGTAATGGAGCTGTCTTTACTAGTCACGGACGGATTACAATTAGAAATGCTCAGTTTAAGAAAGATTTTACTCCTATGGATCCGGAGTGTGATTGTTATGCTTGTCAAAACTATACTCGAGGTTATATTAGACATTTAATCAAACGGAATGAGATTTTAGGGTTAAGGTTGACCACTTATCATAATTTATACTTTTTATTAGATATGATGGAACAGATCCGAGAAGCAATCCAGGAGGATAGATTTTTGGAATATCGAGCAGAATTTTATGATAAGTATGGATTAGAAAGTTAGATTTTTCTGTAAAAGCCAGGAGTTTAAAGTTGTATCTTGAATATATAAATTAAAGAATAGGAGGAATAGGAATGAGTAAATTATTGATTAGTGTAGCTCCATGGATTATTATGTTTGGGGTATTTTGGTTTATATTCATCAGACCACAGAGAAATAAGCAACAACAGCACGAGGAGATGATAGCTAAGTTAGAGCAAGGTGATCAGGTAATAACTATTGGGGGGATTAAAGGACAAATTACGGAAGTAAAAGATGATGAGCTAGAATTAAAAATTGCTTCTGAAGTGGAGATTAATATTTCACGTAATTCAGTGCGTAGCTTAGCTGAAGAAGAAACAGCTGAATCAGAAGAAGCTTAGGCAGAAGAGTAGGTTAGGGAGGCTAACTAAAGTGGTCAATAAGGAAACCATTAGAGAAGTTATAGAATCAGTGGTTATTGCAGGAGTTTTAGCATTTTTTATTATAACTTTTATCATTCAGTCTTTTATAGTCCAAGGCCATTCAATGGAAGATACTTTACATGATGGAGAAAGATTATTTGTTAATAAATTCATCTATTATTTTCAGACTCCAGAACGAGGGGACATTATAGTGTTAGAACCTAAAGGTGGCTCAGGAAGTAAGTATATTAAGCGAGTCATTGGTTTACCAGGGGATACAGTAGAAATTGTATCAGGTAACTTATATGTTAATGACCATCGAATCAAAGAAGATTATATTTTAGAACCAATGTATGGTAATTTTGGCCCTTATCAAGTACCTAAGGAACATGTTTTTGTTCTGGGGGATAACCGAAATCATAGTTCAGATAGTAGAATGACTTCTTTAGTAGGTTATGTACCTTATGATGCTATTAGTGGGCGAGGTTTTTGGGTTTACTGGCCACTGACTAACATGAGGATTATTGATGATGTTTCTTATCCCAAATTGAATAGCAAGTAAAAAAACTAATAAGTTGCTCATATGAGCAACTTATTAGTTTTTAAAAGTTAATATTTATATCTCTTCTCCACATAATAAAAATGATAGGGATGATACTTTTTAATAAAAACTCCCGAATGCGGGGGTTTTTATTTTTGCTGATTAGGATAGTAATTTAGAGTTTATTATATAGATTGGTTGATTAAATGCTATTATCTGCTATAATTATTTGTAAACTGATTTAAATAGTAAAGTAAAAAACTGATATAAATTGGTAAAAGGAAGGAGATAATTTGTTATGGAATACGATTTAGTTGTAGTAGAGAGTCCAGCTAAAGCTAAAACAATTAGTAAATATTTAGGAGAAGGATATAAAGTAGAACCTAGTTTAGGTCACTTTCGTGATTTACCAAAAAAGGAATTGGCAGTGGATATAGATAATGATTTTGCTCCTACTTATGTCATTACTAATTCTCAAGCACTAAGTAATTTACAAGAATCGAACAAACAGGCTGATACTGTTTATATAGCAAGTGACCCTGATAGGGAAGGAGAAGCAATTGGGTGGCATGTTAAAGAAGCTCTTGATTTACAAGATGATGATTATCAACGAGTTACCTTTAATGAGATAACTAAAAGTGGGGTTCAGGCTGGGATTAATAATCCTCGTGATATAGATATCAATAGAGTTAATTCACAACAGACAAGACGGATTTTAGATAGATTGGTAGGCTATAAGTTATCGCCTTTATTATGGAAGTTTATCAGACGAGGCTTATCAGCTGGTCGAGTCCAGAGTGTGGCTTTGCGAATGGTAGTAGATTTAGAACGAAAGATTGAAGTTTTTGATCCCCAGGACTACTGGATTATAAAAGGGGCATTTGCGACTAATTTAGAAAATTTCAAGTTAAATAAAGTAGCTGATAAACCAGTTAAGAAATCTAGATTATATAAACAGGACCAAGTAGAGAAATTAAAAGAAGATTTAGCTACTGGTGATAAATTTAAGATAACTGGGTTACAGACAGAGAAGAAAAAGAAATATCCTTATCCCCCTTTTACAACATCTACTCTCCAACAGACAGCCTATAAAAAATTGAAGTTTTCTTCCAAAAAGACTATGTATCTGGCTCAACAATTATATGAAGGAATAGAAGTGAATGGGGAAACTGTAGGTTTGATTACTTATATGAGAACAGATAGTACTCGAGTTAGTAAGCAAGCCCAAAGCCAAGCCCAAAAATTTATTGCTGATAATTTTGGTCAGGATTATACTTATAGTTATTCTCGTAATGTTTCTAAGCAGGCGCAAGATGGTCACGAAGCTATTAGACCTACTTCAATTTATCGAACCCCGCAAAAAGTAAGTAATAGTTTAACTCAAGACCAATATAAGTTATATAAGTTAATTTGGAATAGTTTTTTAAATTCTCAATTATCGCCAATGGAGTATCAACAACTAGAGATTTTGGTTAACAAAGATGGTTATGAATTTAGAGGGCTAGTTAATAAGATTATATTTGAAGGATATTTTGTTAATCTGAATCGGGATAATTCTAACTATAAAAGTCAGTTACCAGAGTTAAGCCAAGGTGAAAGATTAAAGTTATCCAATTTAGCTGTCAATAAAAAAGAGACTACGCCACCTAGGAGATATTCAGAAAGTAAGATGGTCAAGACTTTAGAAAAAAAGAATATTGGGCGGCCCTCTACTTTTAGTAATATTATTTCTACTCTAAAGAAAAGAAAGTATATCAAAGTTGAACATGGTAAATTCTACCCTACTACTTTGGGGATCAAAGTTAATGATTTTTTAGTCGAACATTTTCCTAATCTAATCAATGTTGATTTTACAGCTAAGATGGAAGAGGGACTGGATACAATTAGTGATGGTGATTTAGATTGGCAAGAATACTTACATGATTTTTGGTCTACTTTTGAACCTGAGTTAGATGAGTTGGCAACTAAGGAAGTGGATAAAAAGGCGTATCAAATTAAAACTGATATGAGTTGTAGTGAATGTAATAGTGATTTAGTATTAAAGGAGGGTAAGACTGGTAAATTTTTAGGTTGTGCTAATTATCCGGACTGCCAGAATACAGTTAATATTCCCTCAGGAATTGAAATTGATAGTAGACAGATTAAGGATGGTTATTTAGAAGTTAAAGAGCAAATTAAAAAAAGACAACAACAGATAGAGAAGCAAAAATCTCAACCAGTAAAGACAGATTATCGTTGTTCTAATGGTCACCCTATGGTAGTTAGAGATGGGAAACAGGGGCCATTTTTAGGTTGTAGTAAATTTCCTAAATGTGATTGTGAGGATACAATTAGTATTCCTGATGGCTTTAAGTTGCCAGAAGGGGAAAATATTGTTATTAAAGAAGATCTAGAGCAGTATAAAGAGGCTGGAGGGAAGTATGGTCACTGTCCAGAATGTGAAGGTTTACTAAGGAAGGTTTCCGGTAGAAGAGGGGCTTTTCTAGGTTGTAGTAATTATCCTCAGTGTAAGCACACTGAACAATTAGAGGATAATTAATTACCACCTTAGTAGGGTGGTTTTTTCTTTTTTTGAATAGGTTAGATATATCCTAGCATACTAAAAATAGGAGTAACTAGGAAAGGAGACTGATAATGAGTGATATTACCCTAAAAGATATCAGAAATAGTAGTCGTGTTAAAGCTTATATCCAGGAAGCAAATGATCATTTAGGCAGTCTTGGTTATACTGAACATGGGTTTCGCCATGCTAGTCTAGTAGCAGAAGTAGCCGGAAGAATTTTAGCCGAATTGGATTATACGCCCCGGCAGGTGGAGTTGGCCCAGATTGCTGGTTATTTACATGATATAGGCAATTTAGTTAATCGAGCTGACCACGCTCATAGTTCTGCTTTATTAGCTGAGAGAATATTAACTGAATTTGATGTCTCCTATCAAGAAATTGGAGTTATTACCGGGGCTATAGGAAGACATGACCATCGAGATGGAGCAGCTGTTGATCCTGTGACTGCTGCTTTGATTATTGCCGATAAATCTGATGTACACTATAGTCGAGTTAGAAATAGAGAGGTTGCTACCTTTGATATTCATGATCGGGTGAATTATGCTGCTAAGGGCTCAGATATAGAGATTAATCAACAGGAAAAGACTATTACTTTAGATGTAGAGATTGATACTGAAGTAAGCTTGGTTATGGAGTACTTTGAGATCTTTCTAGATAGAATGGTAATGTCTAGAAAAGCAGCTGAGATTTTAGATTGTCAGTTTCATTTACTGATTAATGGGGCGCAAATAATGTAGTGTTCAATAATTGATTTGCTATAGATATAGTAATCAATTGACAAGCCACCTTGTCAGAAGATATAATAAAGTTGTTAGTATGATTTAAATTATAGTATTAGAAAGGAATAAGGAAGGGGCAACAGAAATGAATTGGAGACAAAAAAGAATTGGTAAAGTTGTTAGTATGATAGCTTTACTATTATTAGCTACTTATTTTCTTTATCCGTTAAATGAAAGTATTAAGTTAGGGCTTGACTTACAAGGTGGTACTCATGTAGTCTTAAGAGCTCAAGATACGGAGCAAAATCAGGTAGATGATAAGGCGATGAAAAGGGTTATGAGTGTTATTAATCGCCGAGTGAATGAAATGGGGTTAACTGAACCAGTTATTCAACGGCAAGGTGAAGATCGAATTATAGTTGAATTACCAGGTGTTAATGATCCTAATGAAGCAATTGAAACGATTGGTAAGACAGCTCAATTGAAATTTAAGGATGAAGCAGGGAATGTCTTAATGACAGGTGAATATTTACAAGAAGCAAAAGCTCGTTTTGGCGGACAATTTAACCAACCTGTGATTGTTATTAAATTAAATGATGCAGGTAGTGAAAAATTTGCTGAAGTAACGAGAAATAATGTAGGAAGAAGAGTAGGAATTTATTTAGATGATGAATTATTAACTAATCCTAATGTTCAGGAGCCAATTACTGGTGGTGAAGCTAGTATTACTGGCTATGAAAGTCTTAAAGAAGCCCAGCAAGATGCTTTATTGTTGAGAGCAGGTTCTCTACCTGTCCCAGTTAAGGTGATTGAAAATAGAACTGTGGGTCCTACTTTAGGTCAAATTTCTATTAATAAGAGTATTAAAGCAGGGATTATTGGTCTGGCTTTAATTGTTTTATTTATGACTTTGATGTATAGATTACCAGGGTTTTTAGCTTCTATTGCTTTAGCTTTTTATTCAGTAATAGTCTTAGGAACTTTAGCTGGTTTAAATGCTACTTTAACTCTACCAGGAATTGCTGGTTTAATCTTATCAATTGGTATGGCAGTTGATGCTAATATTATTATCTTTGAACGGATTAAGTATGAATACCAAGCCGGTAAAACTATTAAGGCAGCAGTTGATTCTGGATTCCAGCGAGCTTTTAGAACTATTTTAGACTCCAATGTAACGACTTTAATTACAGCTGCTATTCTGGCTTACTTTGGAACCGGAACTATTAAAGGATTTTCTATTACCCTTAGTATTGGTATTTTAGCTAGTATGTTTACTGCTATTATAGTTACTAGAATGCTTGTTAATTTAGCTTTAAATACTGATTTACTTAAGCAAGATAAACTTCTCGGTTGGTCAAGGAGGTAATTGGCGTGAATATTATTGAAAATAGAAAGTTATGGTTTATTATATCTGGTTTTTTAATTACAGTAGGGTTGATTTCTATTTTAACCCAAGGCATGAACCTAGGAATAGATTTTTCTGGCGGAACAATTATGGAGTTTCAATTTGATGAAAAAGTAATGACTGATGATGTTCGTGATATTTTAGCTGATTATGGATTAGACAAAAAGAGTACGCTCCAGACAACTGGGGGCCCAGGAATTATAATTCGAACCCAGAAGTTAGACCACGATCAAGTTGTTTCTTTACAGCAGAAGATTGAAAGTGAATATTCTACTGCTGAGATGCTAAGGACTTCTGTAGTAGGGCCAACTATTGGACAAGAGTTGCGGGCTAATGCTTTTTGGGCGTTAGTGGTAGCAGCTTTAGCTATCGTAGCTTATATTAGTTTTAGATTCCAGTTTAGATTTTCAATTGCTGCTTTATTGGCTTTAGGACATGATATTTTGCTAGTTATGGGTCTTTTTTCTCTGCTAGGTCGGGAGATTAATAGTCCTTTTGTAGCAGCTGTATTAACTATTGTAGGTTATTCTATCAATGATACAATTGTTATCTTTGATAGAATTAGAGAACGGATCAGATATGCTAAACGGAATGAATCTTTTGCCAAAATTAATAATCAAGCGATAATGGAGACAATACCACGATCTATTAATACCTCAATTACTACCTTATTGCCGATTTTAGCGGTTTTATTCTTAGGTGGGGCTACTATTCATACCTTCATGTTAGCTGTATTAATTGGGATGTTATCAGGAACGTATTCTTCTATTTTTGTAGCTAGTCCTATATTAGTAGCCTGGAATGAACGAGAGGAAATGAGCCGTCAAATATAGTTATTCAACCTGCCTCAGTTAAATCAGACTGGGGCTTTTTAATTTATGGAATAAGATTTAATTGGGAATGGTTAAATAGTGTGATATAATAAGTAATGAAGTTGGATATATTAGTTATATAACCTATTGGAGGTGGGCTGATGAATAATTTATTTCGTGAGTTGATGGTTAATGGTTTAGGAGCTTTATTTTTAACTAGAGATAAGTTAAAAGAACTTATGGATGATTTAGTAGAACAAGGTAAGATGAATCGGGAAGAAGCAGAAAATTTTATTGATGAGATGATGACTGGAGCTAGAAAGCAACGGGAGAAATTAAAAGAGAAGATTAAATCTGAGCTACAGGATAGTTTACAGGATGAAGAACGAATTAAAGAGTTAGAAGAACAGGTAAACAAGTTGGAGTTACAAGTAAAAGCTTTGGAAAAAGAAGTAGAAAATAAATCAGACCAACAGAGGATAGAAGTTGATGATGCTTAAGGTAATTGCTATAATCATTTCTATTTTTGGAGTGTTAGGAACTTTATTGCCTGGTCTTCCTGGCACTCCTTTAATCGTTTTATCGGCTTTATTTTATGGTTTGATTGCTGGAGGAGAAGTAATTGGATGGCAATTGGTAGTAGGTTTGTTATTGTTGAGTCTGTTAGCTGAATTTAGTGAATATTTATCTGGTCTAGTAGGAGTTAAGTATTTTGGAGGCAGTAAGTATGGTTTGATAGGAGCAGTGGGAGGTTTTGTAGTAGCTGTTATTTTCTTAGGTCCGTTAGGAATTATCTTCGGACCGTTATTAGGAGCGATTATAGTTGAATTAATTACCGGTAAAAAATTACAGCAGGCGGTTAAGGTAGGTTTAGGCACTATTGTTGGCCAGTTAAGTGGTTCTGTTATTTCTTTGTTAATTTCATTAGTTATGATTAGTTGGTTATTGACGAGAATTTTCTAGGATGGTGGAGTAAATGTTACGAGGACTAACCAGAAGTTACCGACATATTAAGCGTTATCGTCAGATAGTAGAAGTATTGATCAAACATGGTTTTGGTTATTTAGTAGAAGTAATGGATTTGTATCATCTAGTTCCCCTCCGGAAGAGATTTAAGACTTTAGATTCTTCCCAACCATCTAAGGATACCCGAGCAATTAGATTAAGAAAGGTGTTAGAGGAATTAGGTCCTGCTTTTGTTAAACTAGGCCAGTTATTAAGTACTAGACGTGATTTATTACCTCGCCGATATATAGAAGAGTTAGAGAAGTTACAAGAAGAAGTTCCCCCCATGGAGTTTAAGCAGGTGGTTGAGATATTAGAAGAGGAATTAGGAGAGAATTGTCAACAGTATTTTACTCATCTATCAGCTACACCTTTAGCTTCTGCTTCAATTGGTCAAGTCCACCAAGGTACTTTAAATAATGGTGAACAAGTAGTAATTAAGGTACAGAGAAAAGAGATTGAGAGTGTAATTGAGACTGATTTGGAGATTATGGCTAATTTGGCCCAGGTATTAGAGAAGCAATTATTTAGTAATTCTTTTATTAGTCCGATAGAGATAGTTGATAATTTTTCTGAGTTTATCACTAAGGAACTGGATTATAGAATTGAAGCCCGGAATGCTAATAAATTTGCCAAAAATTTGGCTGATGATGCAGAGATTAAGATAGCAGCTCCTGTTTGGGAGTTAACAACTCGTCGTCTCCTAACAATGGAGTTTATTGCTGGTCGTAAACTTGGTGATCTAGAAGACAAAGCTGTTAAGCAAGAAATAGCTGAGAGAATAACTAAATCATTTATGAAACAAACCCTACTTCATGGTTTCTTTCATGGGGATTTACATCCGGGGAATATGATTATTACTGTTGATAATAAATTAGCTTTAGTTGATTTTGGACTAGTTGGTCAGCTAAGTCGTCCTGATCGCGAGGCAATTGCTACTTTATTTATTGCCTTGATTAAAAAGGATACCGAAAGAGCAGTTAAGGAATTATTAAAGTTAGGAGCTGTTACGCAAGAAGTTGATCGGCAAGAATTACAGAGAGATTTTTATAAATTAATAGATGATTATTACGGAGCTACCTTAGAAGAGATTGAATTAGGTCCAGTTATCAATCGGATGTTAGATCTGGCTTTTGAATATCAGATTAAACTTCCTTCGGAATTTATTTTGTTGACTAAATCGCTAGTGACTGTTGAAGGAGTAGTCTCTAATTTAGCACCTGAGCTAAATATTTTAGCTTTAGCTAAACCTTTTATCTACAAATTATTTAAAAAACGCTATCATCCGAAAGAATTAATTATGTCGTTGACGAGAGAACTAAGAAGTATTACAGAAGTTATGACTGATCTACCTGATGACTTACAACAAATTATGCACTTGCTTAAAGATGGTAGTCTGACATTTAAAATTGAACATACTAAGTTAGATGATTTAATCTGTAAATTAGATATTATAACTAATCGTTTATCTGTTTCACTAATTGTTTCGGCTTTAGTCATTGCTTCTTCACTAATGATGTTGACAGATAAAGGCGCAACCGTCTTGAACTTTCCAATAATTGGAATTTCTGGTTATTTGATAGCTGGAGTGTTAGGAATCTGGTTAGTGATTTCTATTTTTCGATCCGGTAGATTTTAATAGTTGACAATTAATAATTGACAGTATACAATAAAAAAATGTGAGTAAACTACTAAATTAGGAGCTGGAGACTGTGCAACAGGATATAATCTGGCAGAGGAAAGAAATTGATTCTAAATTGGTAACAGAATTAAGTACTAAGTTAGATATTAGTAGAATTACAGCTTGTATCTTAGCTAAACGAGGGTTTAGGGATTCTCAGAAAGTAAAACAATTTTTAAAGTTTGATTTGTCTGATTTACATAATCCGTATCTATTATCGGGGATGAAAAGGGCAGTAACTAGAATATGTAAGGCTCTGCAGGCCGAAGAACAGATAGTAGTCTATGGAGATTATGATGTAGATGGGATTGCTAGTACTAGTTTGCTAGTTGATTATTTAACTGGTTTGGGTGCTCAAGTGGATTATTATATACCTAACCGGTTAACAGAAGGGTATGGGTTAAACAAAGAAGCTTTAGCGCAATTAGCTCAGCAAGGAGTGGATTTAATAATAACGGTTGACTGTGGAATTAAAGCTCACCAGCAGATAGAGTATGCTACTCAGCAAGGGATAGAGGTAATTGTAACTGATCATCACACCCCAGCTGCTGAGGCTCCTGTAGCGGAAGCGATAATTAATCCTCACCAAGATAATTGTTCTTATCCTGATCAGGATTTATGTGGAGTCGGGGTTGCTTTTAAGTTAGCGCAAGCTTTAGCTTTAGAGTTAAGGTCAGAGGGGCAATTACCCTTGTTAACTGAGTATTTATCCTTAGTTGCTTTAGGAACAGTAGCTGATATTGTTCCTTTGCGGGGAGAAAATAGGATAATTACTAGTTATGGTTTAGAACAGTTAAATCAACTTAGCTGCCAAGAAAATCCAGGGTTAGCAGCTTTGGTGGAAGTGGCTGGTTATAGCGAACGAAAAATTAAAGCGGGAAATATAGCTTTCCAATTAGCTCCGCGAATTAATGCTGCTGGTAGGTTAGCTAAACCTAGTCAGGCGGTAGAGATGTTATTAGCTGCTGATTATAACCAAGCTAAGAAATTAGCTAGTAATTTAAATGAGCTGAATAATAAGCGCCAAAAGATTAGTGCTAGAATTCTTACTGAAGCTGAAGAAGCAATTAAAGACTTTGATTTAGAGGAAGAATTAGTTTTAGTTCTTGCCTCACCTAACTGGCATGCTGGGGTAATTGGGAATGTAGCTTCTGATCTGCAGGAAAAGTATCATCGACCGATAGTTTTAATTGCTCTAGATGAAGAAGTAGGTCAGGGTTCCTGCAGAAGTATTACTAATTTTAACATCCACACTGCTTTAGCTGAGTCTGCTGAGTTACTAGTTGATTTTGGGGGACACAAGCAAGCAGCAGGTTGTACAATTGCTAAAGAGCAGATTCCGCAGTTAAGAAAACAGCTTAATCAGTATGCTCGCCAGGTATTAACAGAAAAAGATCTGCTTCCTAAACAAAGAGTTGACTATCAAGTTAAGTTAAAGGACTTATCTTTTGCTTTATTAGCAGAGTTAAATCAGTTGGCTCCTTTTGGTTATTGCAATCCTCGGCCTGTTTTAGAAGCTAATAATCTGACAGTTGATAGATTCCAGGTAATAGGTAAAGATAATAATCACTTAAAATTATTTTTTGCAGTTGGTGAGCAAGAGAGAGAAGGGATTGCTTTTAATCAAGCTGATTTTAAAAATAAATTAGTCGGTCAGCAGATAGATTTATTATTTAACTTAGATCGCAATGAATGGCAAGGTAGAGTTAACTTACAACTTAAGGTCAAAGAAATTAAAGTAGCTAATTTGCAATTATCGGATAAACTACAGGCTGTTAGTGAGGAAATTTTGGCTGCTAGAGAACCTAAAGAGGAGGCAACTTTAGATTGGTTTTATATCTCTTTAACCGAGATTCAGTCAGCCCAAGTAACTAATTTAAGTTTAGGAGAAGAAGTATTTTTGCTACCGGAGGGTAAAGAAGAAATTGTTGTTTTATCTAGTAAACAAGTTCGATTAGGGCTGTTGCCTGTTGATCTAGCAGCAGAACTAGTGCCTTATTTGGAGGCAGGAGTTAAATATCGCTCTTTTGTTAGTGGGATTAATCAGTCCCCAGCTGAGGTTAAGCTATTTATAACTAGAGAGTTGAATTACAAATCTCAGGTAGAAGAGATGATAGTTGCTAAAAAGCAAACAGAGGTTACTGCTGTTAAATTAAATACTGAGCACGAAAGATTTAATTTACTTCGTGATCTGACTGTTACTCGAGCTAATCAGGAGGCTACTTCACTAGTAGTTTGGCCTAGAAAGCAGTTAGTAGAAGAAGAATATCAGAACCTTAAACTGAAGTTACCAGAAGTGAATCTTTATCGAGGCCATAGTGCTCTCTCTTGTAGACAAGAAGAGCTATTGTTAGCAGCTTTAAGGTCAGGAGCAGTTGATATTTTACTGGCGACACCTGAATTTATTAGCGCTTATAAGCAAATACTTATTAATAAGATTACTAATTTAGTTTTAGCTGATTGTCCTCAGGATAAAATAGTTAAGTTAAGTAATCTTTTTTCTCCAGCCCAAAAACTAAGTTTATCTTTAGCAAGTAAGGTGGATAATATTGAAGTGATAGACCACCGAGGTCTGTTGGCAGCTGAAAAAATAGATTATTTAAATGATCTACTGAAGCAAGACCAACAGATATTAATTTATGTTGCTAATAAGCGAGAAAGTGTGGAATTAACTTCTCGGTTATGGGCTAGTCAGTCACACCTGAGAGACCAAGTGGCCTATTATAATTCTTATCTGGACCTAGCAGATAAAAAACAATTAATTAATCAATTTAAACAGGGCCAACTAAGCTGTCTAGTAGCTACATCTGCTTTCAAACCACAAGTTACTCTGTCGCAGTTAGAGAGAATAGTACTTTATCAGCCTAGTTTTAACCGACTGGAGTTTCTCCAGCAGGTTAGTTATTTACAGAATAAACAAGTTTCTTCTCAACTGGATTTATTATATAACCAACAGGATTTACAACAGCAAGCAGAATTAATTAACTCGATAGCACCTAATCGGGAATTATTGCAGGAGTTATACCGACTTTTATTTAAGTTAACAGCTGATAGAGAGAAGATTACTATATCTAATAACCAGTTAGTAGATAAGTTACAAACTAGAAGTCAACAACTAATTACAGTAACCACTATTCAGACTGGGGTAGGTATTCTAGCTGAGTTAGGCTTGCTAACAAGAAGTAAAGGGCTAAATAAAGAGATTAGTTTAGCTCCACGACCGGAAAAGAAACTAGACTTGACTAGCTCTGTACGTTATAATGAATGCGTTGCTGAACGAAAGGCGTTTATTGAGTTCAGAGATTTTTTGCAAACTATTTAGAAGTGAAAGGGGAGACAGATAATGAATTTAGCAGATAAAATTAGAACTATTTCAGATTTTCCAGAGGATGGAGTCGAGTTTAAGGATATTACTACTCTATTAAAGGATGCAGATGCTTATCAGGAAGCGATTGAGAGGATTGCTAGTCGCTATCAAGAGGAAGAAATAGATTTAGTGATTGGGATTGAAGCCCGGGGCTTTTTAATTGGAGCACCGTTAGCTTTGGAGATGAATAAAGGATTTGTACCTGTCCGGAAGCCAGGTAAGTTGCCAGGAGATTTAGTGAGAAAAGAATATGATTTAGAATATGGTAGTAATACTTTAGAATTACATAGGGATTCAATTAATGAAGGGCAGAATGTTTTAATCGTTGATGATTTATTGGCTACAGGTGGTACTGTTGGTGCTACTGCTGAATTAGTTGAAGAACTAGGAGGCAATATTGTAGAAATTGCTTTCTTAATGGAACTGGAATTTTTAAATGGTAGAGAACAGATAGAGGATTATGATGTCTTTTCTTTGCTAAAGGAATAGCCTACAAAGTAGTGGAGGAATATAATTATTATGGCGTCATTAGATGAGATTTTAAGAGAGGTAGAGACTTATATTGAGCAGCCGGATTTAGAATTAATTAAAAAAGGATATTATCTAGCTAAAGAAGCTCACCAGGGCCAAGCTAGGCTTTCTGGTGAGGCTTTTGTTAGCCATCCTTTACAGGTGGCTAAGATCTTAGCTGAGTTAGAGTTGGATGTAGTCTCTATTACGGGAGCTTTATTACATGATGTGGTCGAGGATACAGCGATTACAGTTGAAGAGATTGAAGAGGGATTTGGATCTGAAATTAGATTACTAGTTAATGGAGTTACTAAATTAAATAAGATTGATTTTAAGACCCGCGAAGAACATCAAGCTGCTAGTTTACGGAAAATGTTTTTGGCCATGGCTGAAGATATTAGAGTGGTGTTAATTAAACTAGCTGATCGGTTACATAATATGCGGACTTTAAATTATCTTGGTGAGGAAAAACGAAAGCGAAAAGCTAATGAAACAATTGAAATTTATGCTCCTTTAGCGCATCGTTTAGGGATGTCCCGGTTAAAATGGGAATTAGAGGACTTAAGTTTTAGATATTTGGAACCAGATAAGTATCATGAATTAGCTAATAAATTAGCTAAAAATAGAGCCGAAAGAGAAGCTTATATTGAAAAAGCAATTGCTATCTTAAGAGAGAACCTAGATGAAGTTGATATTGCAGGGAAGATTTATGGTCGACCTAAGCATTTGTATAGTATCTATCAAAAGATGATTAATAAAGAGAAAAGCTTTTCTGAAATTTATGACTTAACAGCTTTGCGGGTGATTGTTGATACAGTCAAAGAATGTTATCAAGTATTAGGGATTTTACATGAGATCTGGAATCCAATGCCTGGCAGAATTAAAGATTATATAGCCATGCCTAAATCTAATATGTACCAGTCACTACATACTACAGTAATTGGCCCTAAAGGAGAACCACTAGAGATCCAGATTAGAACCTGGGAAATGCACCGAATAGCTGAATATGGAATTGCTGCTCACTGGCGTTATAAAGAAGGGAGTCCAGCTGATGAAGACTTTGAAAAGAAGATTTCTTGGTTACGTCAGCTTTTAGAGTGGCAGCGAGATTTAAAAGATGATAAAGAATTTATGAAGAATTTAAAGATTGAGTTATTTGAGGATGAGGTATTTGTCTTTACTCCCCAAGGGGATGTTATTCCCTTGCCTAAAGGGGCTACCCCAGTTGATTTTGCCTATCATATTCACACTGATGTAGGGCATAATTGTGTCGGAGCTAAAGTTAATAGTAAGATGATTCCTTTGGAGTATAGTCTGGAGAATGGAGACATTGTTGAAATCTTAACTTCTAGTGCTAGCGGGCCTACTCGAGATTGGCTTAATTTTGTCCAGACTTCTCGGGCTAAGAGTAAAATTAAGAAATGGTTCAGAAGCCAACGGAAGGATAAAGCAATTGCTAAGGGCAAGGAAAAGCTAAACAAAGAGTTAAGTAAAGAACAGATAAGTCTTAGTGAAGAAACTAAACGGGAAAAGTTAGCTGAGATTGTTCAGGATTCAGGTGTAGCTAATATCAAGGGATTATACGCTGAAATTGGAAATGATAAATTTTCAGTAGCTAGTATAGTGGATAAATTACGTCCTCCAGAACAAACAGAAGCAGAAGATATTTCGCCCCAAGAAGAATTAGATAAGCTACAGCAACCAAAGGTAAAAGATACTTCTAATAATCAAGGGGTAGAAGTCAAAGGCATGGAAGGCTTACTAGTTAGAATAGCTAAGTGTTGTAATCCAGTGCCTGGAGATGACATTATAGGCTATATTACTAGAGGACGAGGGGTTTCAGTTCATCGGACTGATTGTCATAATCTAAGAGAGTTAAAAAATAATGAACCAGAAAGAATTATCGGTGTAGGATGGCAGGTGGATCAGAAAGCTTCCTATGATGTAGAGCTGGAAATTAAAGCTTTAGACGAGCATTCTTTATTAAATGAATTAACTTCTGTGATTTCTGATGCTGGAATCAATATTTCTTCAGTTAATGCAAGAACGACTAAAGAAAAAATAGCTTATATTAACTTATTAATTGAAATCAGTAGCCTTGATCATATGAAGGATGTAATCAATAAATTAGAGAGCATTGATGGAGTGCTGAAAGCACAACGAGCTAATCCAAATTAATTTGGTTTCGTCATATTCTCGTAAAAAACATAGTCTATAATAATTATTGTAGAGTCAAGATAGAACTTATTTTAAGAATTTAACCTGTTTTATTAAGTGAGGGATATCCAATGTTAGTAAAAAGAATAGTAGTCGGAAATCTAAAAGTTAATTGTTATCTAGTAGTTGCTGAAGAAACTAACCAAGCCTTAGTGATTGATCCTGGTAGTGAAGCAGACAAAATACTAACAGCAATTGCTGATCAAGGATGTCAGGTGGAGTATGTAGTGAATACCCATGGTCACGCTGATCATATAGCAGCTAATGAAGAATTATTAGCTGCTACTGGAGCGCAATTACTGATCCATGAGACTGATAGTAACTTTTTACAGGATTCTGATTTGAATTTATCATCTTCTCTAGGTGACCCTAGAGAAGAGGTGGTTTCTCCTCCAGCAGATAGATTACTTACGGCAGGAGATAAGATTAAGTGTGGTGCTCTGACTTTAGAAGTGATCTATACTCCAGGACATACTCCTGGTGGTATCTGCCTAAAGACTGACCAAGAATTATTCAGTGGTGATACTATCTTTAGTCAGGGAGTAGGTAGAACTGATTTGCCTCATGGAGCTTTAGAGGATTTGCAAACATCTTTAGATAAGATAGCAAAGTTGCCAGAAGATTTAAAATTATATCCAGGCCACGGGCCAACTTCTACTTTAAAAAAGGTTAAAAGAAGTAATCCTTATCTTTAGAAAGGATTGAAAATATGCAAGTAGGACTTGATCTACCAGAGAAATATTATGGAGCAGTTAAAGGAATGCTTAATGTCTTGCTACCCGAGTTAGAAATAGCTCGCATTACAGAAGGTAATAATTTTACCTTACAAGTTAAAACTACTTTAAATACTACAGAAGGAATTAAAGTAGTTAGTTCTATTGTAGAGAACGAAGAATATAGAGAAGAAATAGTAGACCAGGAAATTTTAGCTAATGAGTATAATGAACATGATGTTAGTAAGAGATGTAGGAACAGAGTTAAATTAAGTATCTATCGTCTACTAGCTGATTATTTAGAGCAACCTTTGAGTCCTTGGGGGATTTTAATTGGGGTTCGACCTACTAAACTTGTTCATTCACTCTGGGATAGAGGATTTAGTCAGTCCCAAATAGATCATCTGTTAGCTGATGTCTATGGGTTGGCCCCGAAAAAAAGAGAGCTACTATTGACTATAGTTGCTAAAGAGCGGAAGTATTTGCCCACTCCTCAAGAGGCTACAGAAAAAATTAGTCTTTATGTAGGAATTCCTTTTTGTCCGACACGATGTGCTTACTGTTCTTTTGCCTCTTATCCGCTTACATCTCACGAAGAATATCTAGCTGATTTTTTATCCACTTTGGAGTATGAAATAAAAGAATTAGGCCGGAAAGTAGTTGAGTTGGGTTTAACTGTTGATACACTTTATTTTGGTGGGGGGACACCAACTATCTTATCAGCTAAGCAGTTAAAGAGCATAATTTCGCAGTTAAAAAAGGAATTTCCTCTGGCTGATTTAAGGGAATTTACTATAGAAGCTGGGCGTCCCGATACGATTACTGCGGATAAACTCCAGACTTTTCAGCAAGCAGGAGTGGATAGAATTAGCATTAATCCGCAGACTATGAACCAAGCTACTCTGGATCGGATTGAGCGTCAACATACAACCAAGCAAGTTAGAGATAGTTTTTATTTAGCTAGAGAACTTGGATTTGATAATATCAATATGGATTTGATTATAGGTCTACCAGGCGAGCAGGTGGCTGATGTAGAAGCTACGTTAGCTGCTATTAAAAAGTTAGCTCCTGCTAGTTTAACTGTTCATACTTTAGCTGTCAAGCGGGCAGCACGCTTAGATGATCAAGTCGAGCTTCCTAGTGGTCAAGAGGTTACAGAGATGTTAACAGCTACGAAAAAGTTGGCCCGGGAGTTAGGTTTAGAACCTTATTATATGTACCGGCAAAAGAATACGGTAGGTAATCTAGAGAATATAGGTTATGCTCAACCTGGTTTAGAATCTATTTATAATATTTTGATGATGGAAGAAAGGCAGACAGTAATTGGTTTAGGTGGGGGAGCATTTACTAAATTAATTGATCCTGAGGATTGGTCCTTGGAAAGAGAGATCAATCCTAAGTTTCCTGCTCAGTATATTGCAGAAGTAAAAACTAGAACTAATAGAAAAATAGAGAAATTGACATCTCTAATAAGATAAGTTACAATATTAGGTAGCAGTGTGCAAAGTTGAGTTAATTTAAACCCTAAAGGGAGGCAAAATTAATATGTTAAACTTTTTTAGGAGAAATACTAAAATTATAGCAGCTATAGTTGCAGTTCTTTTTGTAGCTGGTAGTGCATTAGTTTATTTGAATACAAGCGGTAATCAACAGGCTAATCAAGCTAAAGCTTCTAATAGACCGGTTGCTACTGTGAATGGAGAAGATATTAATTATCAAGAATTTAATTCTCAACTAAGTCAAGTTATGCAACAGTATCAACGATCACAAGGTCAGGTTTCTGCTGATAGAATTTTGCCACTTAAGTCTAGAGTGTTAAAGGGAGCAGTTGAACGTGAATTATTAAATCAACGAGCAGCAGAGGAAGGATTTAAGGAACGAATTACTGATGAAGAGGTTCAAACAGAATTAGATAATTATATTGAACAAATGATGCAACAAGCTTCTGTTTCTTCCGAAGAAGAGCTAGATAAGTTATTGAAGAAGAGAGGACGTAGTTTAGCTGACTTTAAAGAAAGAGTTAAAGGGAGAGTTAAAGAAGTATTAGCTTTACGAAAATTACAGAATAAGATCACTGGTGATGTGGAAGTATCTGAATCTGAGATCAAAGAACAGTACGAAAAAATAACAGCTAGTCATATTTTATTCAAAACCAATAATAATCAGACTGCTGAAGAAGCAAAAGCAAAAGCTGAAAAGGTATTAGCTAAAGTTAAAGAAGGACAAGATTTTGCTCAATTAGCTAAAGAGTACTCTGAAGGACCGTCAGCTGATAAAGGAGGCCAGTTAGGTAGCTTTGGACGTGGTAAAATGCTACCTAGTTTTGAAGAAAAAGCATTTTCTCTAGAAGTAGGAGAAGTTAGTGAACCAGTTAAGACCAAGTCTGGTTATCACTTAATTAAGGTAACAGATAAACAAGAAGCTGAAGGAGAAGAATTCGAAAAGAAAAAGAAAGATATCAAGCAGAAATTATTACAGAAGAAACAAAAGAAAGTCTTTAGTAACTGGTTAGAGGATGCTAAAGAAGAAGCTGAGATTACAATTCATGAACAGGAGATTAAAGCTTATAAAGCTTATCAAGACAAAAATTATCAACAGGCGATCTCTGGTTACAAAGCTGCATTAGAGAACAAACAGGAAAGTGCTTCTTATTTGTATAATAATTTAGCTCAAGCCTATCAAAAGCAAGACAAGACTGATCAGGCAATTGAGACATATAAAACAGCAATGGAGAAGTATCCTAAGCAAGTAACTTTCCACAAAAACTTAGCTGGTTTGTACCAGAAAACAGATCAACCTGAAAAAGCAATTGATGTGTATGAAACAGCTCTTGCTAAAGAAGAAAGTGATGCTCAATTACACTTTAATTTAGCTAATTTATATCGCAAGTTAGATAAAAAAGATAAAGCTTTAGAACAATATGATAAATTCTCTGAATTATCCGGCGATAACTTAATGGCCCATTATAGATTATATACTATCTATCAAAAGATGGGATTAACTGAAAAAGCTAAGCAGGAGAAGAAAAAAGTACAGGAGCTTCAGAAGAAAAAACAACAACAGCAAAAGAAAAAGCAACAACAAATTAAGCAACAACAACAAAATCAGCAGTAAATAATTATTAATTTGCAATAAGGAGGATGGAAATGAAGTATCAAGCTGCTAGAGGAACTAATGATATTTTACCTCAAGATACTGCCAATTGGCAGTATCTTGAGAATATTGCTCAAGAAGTATTTAGTACATATAATTATCAAGAGATTAGAACACCTATTTTTGAAACAACTGCTTTATTCCAACGAGGAATTGGGGAAGCCACTGATATTGTGGAGAAAGAAATGTATACTTTCCAGGATAAAGGAGATAGAAGTTTAACTTTAAGACCAGAAGGTACTGCTTCAGTAATGCGTTCTTTTTTAGAAAATAAGATTTATGGCCAAGCCCAACCTACGAAATACTATTATATGGGACCTATGTTTCGTTATGAAAGACCACAATCCGGACGTTACAGACAGTTCCATCAGTTAGGGGTTGAAGTGCTAGGAACTGATGATCCAGCTGTTGATGCTGAGATTATGGCCTTAGGAATGCAGATTATTAAAAAGTTAGGACTTGATAACTTAGAAGTTCATTTAAATAGTGTTGGATGTCCTGATTGTAGAGCTGAATATAGAGAAAAATTATTAAATTATTTTGAGCCCTACTTAGATCAATTGTGTTCTGATTGTCAAGATCGCTATGAACGCAATCCCTTGCGTATTTTAGATTGTAAGGAAGATAGAGATAAAGAGTTTATGACAGATGTTCCTAAATTATATGAAGAGTTATGTACTAGCTGTGCAGAACACTTTACTAGTGTTCAGGAGTATTTGGATTTATTAGATATTGATTATGCTTTAGATGCTACATTAGTGAGAGGACTTGATTATTATACTAAAACAGCTTTTGAAGTTATTTATAAAGGTTTAGGAGCTCAGGATACTGTCTTTGGCGGTGGCCGTTATGATGGTTTAGCCCAAGAAGTAGGAGATCGTGATATTCCTGGAGTTGGTTTTGCTATGGGAATGGAGCGGGTTTTACTAACTCTAGAAGAGCAAGGAATTGAACTACCAATTGATACAGGGATTGATTTATTTATTACTACAATTGGAGAAGAGGCTAAACAGGAAGCCTTTGCTTATCTTTATAAATTACGCCAAGCTGGTTTAAGGGTAGAGATGGATTATTTAGATCGTAGTGTAAGTGGACAGATGAAACATGCTGATCGTAATAATGCTCAATACAGCATTATTTTAGGTGGTAATGAATTAGAGTCTGGAGTAGCGACTATTAAGAATATGGAGACAGGAGATCAAGAAGAGGTTGCATTAGGTAATTTAGTTACTAAGATGGAGGAACTTATACAATAGCATAGGAGGGAAGCAATAATGAAAGGAATAACTAGAAGCCACTTGTGTGGTCAATTAAATAAAAAACAAGTTGGAGAAGAAGTCACTCTTACCGGTTGGGTACAGCGAAGACGAGACCATGGTGGTGTTATTTTTGTTGATTTAAGAGATAGATTTGGACTAGTTCAGGTAGTATTCAATCCAGAAGGTAACCAGGAAGTATTTTCTCGGGCTAATGATTTAAGAAAAGAATATGTAGTTGCTATAACTGGTGAAGTAAAAGCTAGACCAGAGGGAATGATTAACGATGAGTTAGCTACTGGAGAAATAGAGGTGCAAGCTTCTAGCTTAGAGGTGCTAGATGAAGCTGCTACTCCCCCATTTATGATTGAAGATGATATAAAAGTGGGAGAAGAATTACGATTAAAACATAGATATTTGGATCTGCGTAGAAAATCAATGCAGGATAATATTGTTCTGCGTCATAAAGTAAAGAAGGCAGTTAGAGATTACTTAGATGAAGAGAAATTTTTAGAAATTGAAACTCCTATTTTAACTAAGAGTACTCCGGAAGGTGCTAGAGACTTTTTAGTACCTAGTAGAACTAATCAAGGCCAATTTTTTGCTCTACCTCAGTCACCGCAATTATTTAAGCAATTGCTAATGGCTTCGGGGATGGAGCGTTATTTCCAGATTGCGCGTTGCTTTAGAGATGAGGATTTACGAGCTGATCGTCAGCCTGAATTTACTCAGATTGACATGGAAATGTCCTTTATGAAACAAGATGAGATTATGGAGTTAGTAGAAGGTATGATTCAAGAGGTTTTTGCAGTAGCAGAGTTAGAAGAACCGACTGAATTTCCGCAGATGAGTTATCAAGAAGCTATGGATCGTTATGGTACAGATCGGCCTGATACACGATTTGGGATGGAATTAATAGATATTTCTGATATTGTAGCTGATAGTGAGTTTAATGTCTTTAGCGGTACCGTTGCTGATGGTGGCCAAGTAAAAGGGATCAATGCTTCCGGATGTGCTGGTTTTTCTCGCGGAGAGATAGATGATTTGACTGATTTTGTAGGAGTTTATGGTGCTAAGGGATTAGCTTGGATTAAAGTAACTGAAGAAGGAGTTGACTCTCAGATTGCTAAATTCTTATCTGAAGAGGAGATTACAGATATCGTAGATAAAATGGAAGCTCAGCCAGGTGATTTATTATTATTCGTAGCTGATACTCCTGAAGTAGTTGCAGCTTCTTTAGGTAACTTAAGATTAAAATTAGGTGAAGAATTAGATCTGATTCCAGAAGATGAATTTAACTTCTTGTGGGTAACTGATTTCCCACTAGTAGAATGGGATGAGGAACAGGGGCGCTATGTCTCCTTACATCATCCATTTACTAATCCGCAGCCTGAGGATGTAGAGCTATTAGAAAAGAAGCCAGAAGAGGTAACAGCGCAAGCTTATGATTTAGTCCTTAATGGAATTGAAATCGGTGGAGGAAGTATTAGAATCCACAATAGTGACTTACAAAAGAAAATTTTCAATCTTTTAAATATGTCTGAGGCAGAAGTGGAAGAAAAGTTTGGATTTTTACTAGAAGCTTTTGAGTACGGGACTCCACCGCATGGAGGTATTGCTTTTGGACTGGATAGATTAATTATGTTACTTGGTGGATTAGATACTATTCGCGATGTAATTGCTTTCCCTAAAACGCAGCAAGGCACTTCTCCATTGACTGATGCGCCATCAGATGTATCGCAAAGACAACTTGATGAGTTAGGAATTGAGATAGAAGAAGAAATAGAATTAGAGTAGTAAGTAAAGGCTAGCCTTTAGGCTAGCCTTTTTCTATATTAAAACAGTTTATACCTTGACAATTAGAGAGGGTTGTGTGATAATGCATTAGCAGTGTTGGACGAAAAAAATAGGGAGGTACCAGATTATTGACTAAGGAGAGTAAGTTATTGGTATTGGTGATTTTGCTTATTAGTAGTATTTTACTTTTAGTAGGTTGTGGAGGGACTAAGAAGAATAATGCTAAATCTAAGACTGACAAGGGAACGATTAAAATTGGTATGAATAATTGGGCGGAAAATATAGCTATCTGTAATATGTGGAAGATTTTATTAGAGGAACAGGGGTATGATGTAGAGATATTTAATGGTCGTAAAGCTCCCATCTGGGCTGGATTAGAAGAAGGGAGTATAGATTTTTACCTTGATGTTTGGCTTCCTAAAATTGATGCTCCATACTGGAAGAAATATAAAGATGATTTAAAGAAATATGGTCCTTGGTTTAAAAATACAGGAATGGGACTGGTTGTTCCTGAGTATGTAGATGTAGATACTATTGAAGAACTGAAGAACAATAAGGGTAAATTTATGAAAAGTGGAGAACCTACTATTGTAGGAGCTGATGCTGGAGCTAGTGTGATGCGAATGACTAAAGATGCAATTAAAGAGTATGATCTTGATTATGAATTAATGGCTAGTTCTGGACCAGCAATGACTAGCGCTTTAAAGCGAGCTTATCAGAAGAAAGAACCAATAGTAGTAACTTTATGGAATCCACACTGGGTATTTGCAGAGTTTGATTTAAAATATTTAAAAGATCCAAACCATATTTATGGTAAATCGGAAGATGCTTTTGTAGTAGCAAATAATGATTCTGCCAAGCAGTATCCAGAAGTTATTAAGTCGCTTAAGAAATGGAAAATGGATGACCAAAGTTTAGGAGAACTAATGTCTGTAATTAATAAAAGTGATGATGCTCAACAAGGTGTCCAAGAATGGGTAGATAATAATCGAGAGTTAGTTAATCAGTGGTTAGATTAAATAATAAGGTCAGCCTTTGAAGGCTGACCTTATTTAGTTTAGAATGGTAGGAAGGAGATAGCCAATGACTAAAGTGAAACAAAGGAAGAAATTACTAGCTAGAAGGGATAATTTAAGCCCCCGGGCCAGAGCAGAAAAGAGTAGACAAATAAAAAAATATCTATTTGCTCAACCAGAATTTAAAGAGGCTAGTCGGATTATGTTTTATGTTGCTTTTCGTAGTGAAGTGGCAACGAAAGCAATGATTGAACAAGCTTTAGAATTAGGAAAAGAGATAGTAGTGCCGATAACCAATTCAGAGGAAAAGACTTTACAGTTGTCGTTGCTGACAGATTATGAGCAGGAATTAGAGCCAGGAACTTATGGTATTTTAGAACCTAAGGCTCAATACCGTAGATTGGTTAAGCCCCAAACAATGGATTTACTTGTTGTACCTGGTAGTGGTTTTGACAAACAGGGAAATCGGTTAGGCTATGGAGGCGGCTACTATGATAGGTTATTTGCTGCTGTAGGTAATCCCCCTAAGCTAGCTATAGCTTTTGCAATCCAAATAGTAGCTGAGATCAAGACTGAAGCTCATGATATCTCAGTGGATAAAGTAATTACTGAGCAGGGTGTGATCAATAATAGTTAATGGCAAAAAATGCTTGCTAATGAATCGTTATCAAGAAGCTCAGTTTGCTTGATAGAATGCTTGTACCAAGGAAGAGACAATTCCTAAGTGTGGTGAGTTAGATATTGAGACTGGTGAGCTAATTCGCCTCCCTTTTGGTTTAGCTCCTATAGAAGTGATGGCTAGAGGGTTCTTAAAAAGTTAAAATTTTAGCCAGGAATTTAGAGTACAGACTAGAAGTAATATAGTGATATAATCTACTTGGAGGAGATAAAATATGAATTATAAGTTAGTAGCAATAGATATGGATGGTACATTACTTAATAACGAAAATCAAGTACCACCTAGAAATAAAGAAGTTATTGCTAGATTAGCTGATCAAGGAGTGCAGTTTGTTTTAGCTAGTGGCAGACCTTATCAATCGCTTCATCCTTATACTGATGAGTTAGAAGTTTATCTACCTTTGATTACAGCTAATGGTTCTATAGTAAAGTGTTCAATAACTGATAAAGTGTATCACAAAGTACAGCTACCTCTAGATTTGGCCCAGGAAGTTTTAGATTACGGGCTGGCTAATGATTATGGAGTTAGTCTCTATTTTGAAGATGAAATTTATACCTGTGATCAAGAAATGGCTGCTGGTCATCAGGAATTAGAAGGAGTTGAACCAATAATATTTGATTGTGATTTAGAATTAGAAACAGCGCCAGTAAAGATTATTTATTATGATCAGCCAGCTGAGATTACTACAGCTTTTAGTGAATTATCTAAGAAATATCAAGATAAGTTATATATTACTCGTTCAGATGATCATTATGTAGAAGCAATGAATTTAAAAGTTTCTAAAGGGCAAGCTTTAGAATATTTGATGGAGCAGATGAATTTATCTTCGCAAGAGGTAATAGCGATTGGTAATAATCATAATGATGTAGCAATGTTTGAAACAGCAGGATTGGCAGTAGCAATGGAGAATGCTCCAGAAGAAGTTAAGGATCAGGCTGATTTTGTGACTACAAGCAATCAAGAATGTGGCGTTGCTGATGCTTTAGAAAAGTTCATAATTAACTAGATAGAATAAAGGGGTTAAGAATTATTTTAGCTAGTGGTCGCTCTTATCAATCAATGCTTAAATTTGCTATTGAGCTTGATTTAATGACTCCTTTAATTTCTAATAACGGGGTTTTGGTAAAGAAACCTAATCAGGAGATGATTGCTCAGAAATTTATTGCTCCCGAGATAGCTAACAGGTTATTGGAGCACGCCCAAGATAAGGAATTACATATTAGCTTTTATTTTCCTGATTGTATTTGTGTAGAGGAGATAACTGAGAAAGCTGATGTACATATTAAAGAAGAAAAAGTGATGCCTAAAGCAGTTGGTGATTTAGCTAAGACACTAGATAAGGATTTGATTAATGTCTTATTTAATATTGCTAGTGATCTAATAAATCAGGTAGTAGCTGATTTATTAGATCAATATCAGATTAGTCCACAAGAAGTGATTAGTTTTGGGAATAATTATAATGATGTAACAATGATAGAATTAGCAGGTTGTGGTGTAGCAATGACTAATGCACCTGCTGAAGTAAAAGAAGCGGCAGATAAAGTAGCTAAGGATAATGATCAAGCTGGAGTAGCAATCATGTTAGAGAAGATATTCTTATAGGGTTAGACGTCAGGGTTAGTTAACCTGGCGTTTTCATTTTAGATGGAGGTGAAATGATGGATTTATTTAGTCAACAAGCTACTAAAAATAATAATGATCAGCCATTAGCAGCTAGAATGAGACCTAGGACTTTAGCTGAATTTATCGGGCAAGAGGAGATAATAGGAGAAGGATGTTTACTACGACGGGCTATTGAAGCTGATCGTTTACAATCGGTTATCTTTTATGGTCCACCAGGTACAGGTAAGACTACGTTAGCTAGGATTATTGCTAATACTACTGCAGCAGAGTTTGAAAGTTTAAATGCTGTAACTTCTGGCATTCAGGATTTGCGAGAAGTAATTAATCGGGCTCAAGAGAGAAGAGGGATGTATGGGACAGATACAGTTTTATTTATAGATGAAATTCATAGATTTAATAAGACTCAACAGGATGCTTTATTACCAGCAGTAGAAGAAGGAACTGTGATCTTAATTGGAGCTACAACTGAAAATCCGTACTTTGAGGTTAACTCGCCCCTAGTTTCTCGGTCTCGAATTTTTCAATTACAGGCATTAACTAAAGAAGATATCATTAAGATTTTACAACAGGCCTTAGCTGATAAGGAGAGAGGATTAGGTAGATATCAAGTGGATATCACCTCAGAAGCTATAGATCATTTAGCTACAGTAGCTAATGGAGATGCTAGGCAAGCTTTAAATGCTTTGGAATTGGCTGTGTTGACAACTCCAGAGACAGAAGCCGGAAGAAAGGAGATTACTCTAGAGGTAGCAGAAGAATCAATCCAACAGAAAGCAATTAATTATGATCAGACAGGAGATCAACATTATAATGTTATTTCTGCTTTTGTTAAGAGTTTACGAGGCTCAGATCCTGATGCTGCTTTGTATTGGTTAGCTAAGATGATTAAAGCTGGAGAAGATCCAATGTTTATAGCTCGCCGGATGATTGTTCATGCTGCTGAAGATGTAGGTAATGCTAATCCACATGCTTTAATGTTAGCTGTTTCAGCAGCTAGAGCAGTTGAGTATGTAGGGTTACCTGAAGCGCGGATCCCGTTGGCCCAAGCAGCTATTTATATTTCTAGTGTTAACAAAAGTAATGCAGCTATTAAAGGAATTGATCAAGCAATGAAGATAGTAGAAGGAGAGAGTACTTCTGGAGTTCCTCAACATTTAAAAGATAATCACTATAGTGGTGCCCAGAATTTAGGTCATGGTCACGGATATCAGTATCCACATGATTATGAAAATAATTATATTTCTCAGCAGTATCTACCTGATGAGCTAGTAGGAAGTAAGTTTTATGAACCAACTACTAATGGTTATGAAGAAAGAATTAAGAATTTTTTAGAGCAATTAGATTAAGGACTATTGATATAAAGTGGCACTTTCGTGCCACAGTTATCTGTCGTCTGCTGTGTGTCGTGAGCTAATTCAAATTCAAAACCATAGACCTAGTTTAAACTCTTAAAACATAGTAATCTTGAGGAATTAGATTTTGAATTTAAAGGTTTTGAATTGGCTGACCCTACAAGTTTCACAGAAACTTTTCGTGATGAAAAGCATCCGCACACAGCACACGACTGACGACTGTGTCACCATAAGTGACACAATATATCAATATTGCTTAATTGTTAATATAGAGTAAGGTGGTTTTAAGATGACAGATAGTTATCAGACAATAAAGCAAGCTAGAAGAGTTCAGACTAAAATCAAAAAGTGTAAATTTATAACTTCAATCAAGAATGTTAATACTGTTAAAGAGGCTGAAGAATTTATTGAACAGATTTCAGAGGAATTTGCTGATGCTACTCATAATGTTTTTGCTTTTAAAATTGGTTTAGGAGATAAAGCAGTTACTAGATGTAGTGATGATGGTGAGCCTAGTGGTTCTTCTGGTCCGCCTGCGTTACAGGCTTTAGAAGGAGCAGAGGTTACTAATGTAGCTGTGGTAATTACTCGTTATTTTGGTGGAGTTAAGCATGGAGTCGGAGGTTTAATTAGAGCTTATGGTGGCTGTGTAAGAGAAGCAATTAAAGAAGCGGGGAAGGTAAAACGAACTAGGTACATAAAGTTAATGATTTCTGTGCCTTATGATCAAATGGGCCAAGTGATCAATGATTTGGAAGGACACCAAGGTCAAGTTAGAGATACCAGTTATACTAACCAAGGAGCTAAAATTACAGCTTTATTACAACCGAGTTTTGTAGCTAACTTTAAAGATAGAATTACAGATGCTACTAGAGGACAGGCTGAATTTAATAAACAAGGGAATGTATTTAAGTAGTTATTGGTGAATACTTGATTAAAGTGAGGAAAATAATAAATTTGAATTGACAAATCCCAAGTAGTATGGTAGAATTAACTTACAAATTCCAACTGTAAAGGTAGGGATTAAAGGGGGACTAAGAATGAAGCTATCAACTAAAGGACGTTATGGTGTCCGAGCAATGTTTGATTTAGCTCTCCACCAAGGAGATGGTCCTATACCGTTGCGTAGTATAGCAGAAAGACAAGGTATTTCTGAAAATTATTTAGAACAACTAGTTGCTACTCTAAGAAATGAAGGGTTAGTCAATAGTGTTCGGGGAGCTCATGGTGGTTATATGTTAGCTAGAGAAGCTGAAGAGATAACAATTGGAGATATTATTAGAGTTTTAGAAGGGCCAATAGCTCTCACTGATTGTGTTTCTGAAGATATAGATGATGAATGTGATAAGAGTGATGAATGTGTAATAAGTTTCATCTGGCAGCAAGTAAAAGATAATATTGATGAAGTATTGGATTCTATTACTCTAGAGAATTTGCGTCAGGAAGCTATTAATGCTAAACAAGAAGGCAAACAACATGGATATATGTATCATATTTAACTAATGTACAAATTGGAAAACTAACAAGTAAGGGGGACTAAAAGTGCCAAGAATATATATGGATAATGCTGCTACTACTAAGACAGACCCGAGTGTTTTAGAAGCAATGGAGCCTTATTTTGGAAAAATGTATGGGAATCCTTCTAGTTTCCATTCCTTTGGTCGAGAAGCTAGAAATGCTATTACAGAAGCTAGAGATTCTGTGGCAGATTTAATTGGAGCTGATAAATCTAAAGAAGTGATTTTTACTAGTGGAGGGACTGAAGCGGATAATTATGCTATTAAAGGAGTAGCTGAAACCCTGTCTGATACAGGCAAACATATTATCACTTCTTCTATTGAGCATCATGCTGTATTACATGCCTGTGAATACTTAGAAGAAGAGAGGGGATTTGAAGTTACTTACTTACCAGTTGATGAAGAGGGACTGGTTGATCCTCAAGATGTTAAAGATGCTATTAGAGAAGATACAATCTTAATTACTATTATGTTAGCTAATAATGAAATGGGGACTATCCAACCTATTTCAGAAATTGGAGCAATAGCTAAACAAGAAGATGTTACTTTCCATGCAGATGCTGTACAGGCAGTGGGGAATATACCGGTAGATGTTAATGATTTAAATGTGGATTTACTTTCTTTATCGGGGCATAAATTTTATGGTCCAAAAGGAATTGGTGCTTTATATATTAGACAGGGGACTAAAATTAATAAGTTTTTACATGGTGGGGCGCAAGAAAGAAATAGAAGAGCTACTACTGAAAATGTGCATGGGATTGTAGGAATAGGTAAAGCAGCAGAATTAGCTAAAGAGGAATTAGAGGAAAAACAAGATAAATTAATTGCATTGCGGGATAAATTAATTACAGGAATTGAAGAAAGAATTGATTACGTTAAGTTAAATGGACATCGAACACAACGATTACCGAATAATGTTAACTTTAGTATTCAGTATATTGAAGGGGAATCAATTTTAATGAGATTAGATCTAGAAGGAATAGCTGCTTCTAGTGGTTCGGCTTGTACTTCTGGTTCTTTAGATCCTTCTCATGTTTTATTAGCTATGGGGTTATCTCATGAAGTTGCTCATGGTTCTTTACGTTTGTCACTAGGTAAGTATAATACGGAAGAAGAAGTCGATGAAGTGTTAGAGACTTTGCCAAAAGTAGTTGCTGATTTAAGAGCTATGTCTCCTATATATAATCAAGAAATTAAAGAATAATAGAGGGGTGATAGAGATGAAAGATTATTCAGATGAAGTGATGGATCATTTTACTGATCCGCGGAATGTAGGTGAACTTGAGGATGCTGATGGTGTTGGAGAAGTTGGTAATCCCCAGTGTGGAGATATTATGAAGATGTATATTAAAGTTAATAATGAACAAATTGAAGATATTAAATTTAAAACTTTTGGTTGTGGAGCTGCTATAGCTACAAGTAGTATGGCCACTGAATTGGTAAAAGGTAAGAGCTTAGAAGAAGCTAGAGAATTAAGTAATGAAGCAGTTGCAGAAGCATTAGGTGGCTTACCTGCGCAGAAAATGCATTGTTCTAATTTAGCAGCTGATGCATTACAGAAAGCAATTGATGATTATTTAGGTATTGAGCGAGAGTATGAGGAGGACCATCATCACGAATAATAAATAAAGGGTGACTGAGATGTTAGATAAAAATAAAGTTGTCGTAGCAATGAGTGGTGGAGTAGACAGTTCTTTGACTGCTGCTCTATTAAAAGAACAAGGCTATGAAGTAATTGGGATTACAATGCAGATTTGGCCAGCAGATGAGATGCCAGAGGAAAATGAGGGTGGTTGTTGTTCTTTATCAGCAGTTAATGATGCACGTAGAGTAGCCTCGCAATTGGATATTCCGTTTTATGTAGTTAATTTTCAAGAGTTATTTGAATCAACAGTAATTGAAGATTTTAAAGATGAGTATGCTCAAGCTAGAACTCCTAATCCTTGTGTAGTCTGTAATAAAGAAATTAAGTTTGAAGCCTTCTTACGTAAAGCTAAAGAATTAGGGGCTTATTATATGGCTACTGGTCACTATGCTGAAATAGAGCGGACTGAAGAGCGAAATTTATTAAAGAAAGCTAGTGATGAAGATAAAGATCAAACATATATGTTATATAATATGACGCAAAAACAGTTAGAGCATACTTTATTTCCGTTGGCTGATTATGAAAAAACAGAAACCAGAAAGTTAGCTAAGGAATATGATTTAAAGGTTTATGATAAACCTGATAGTCAAGAGATCTGTTTTATTCCTGATGATGATTACCAACGATTCTTAACGGATAATTATCCTGAGATTATTGAGCCAGGTCCTATACTTGATTTAGAAGGTAATAAATTAGGAGAGCATGATGGATTACCTTTCTATACAATTGGGCAGCGAAAAGGGTTAGGTTTAGAGACTCATAAGCGGTGGTATGTAGTTGAGTTAGACCCAGATAGAAATGCTGTAATTGTTGGTGATAATAAGGATGTATTTAGAGGAGAACTAGTAGCTGAGGAATTAAATTGGATTTCTATAGCAAAATTAACTGAGCCACAGGTAGTTGAGGCTAAGATCAGATATAATGCACCGGCAGCTGAAGCTACTATTTATCCTTTAGCTAATAACCAAGCCCGGGTTGTGTTTGCAGAAGAACAAAGAGCTATTACTCCTGGACAATCAGTAGTCTTTTATGATGGAGATTTAGTTGTAGGGGGAGGATTAATTAAATCATAGATATCAATAGCACTAGAGCTGACTGGTATGGATGTTGGCCCTAGTGCTTTTATATTATATATTACTGATTACTTGTTATTTTCTTATTGTTAGTTTAAAATTCACTGTTGACAGGTTTCTATAAAGATGTTAATATAATGAATGTCGTTTGAGAGAGAGATTTTTTTGCAGTTAACTTCTAATTTTATCTTGACAAACTTTAATTTATACACTATAATAGTAGTTGTGCTTGATGAGAGAGAAGAGATTTGTGTTTTTTAAAGAAACTTCTTGACAGCGATGAAAGCTTGTGATAATATAGTAATTGTCGCTTGAGAGAGAAATCATTTTTTCTCAGGACAAGTAAGAAAAAACGAAGAAAAGTCTTGACAAGTGATCACTTATT
>NZ_BAAHYI010000006.1:0-161812 GCF_054657635.1 Halanaerobaculum tunisiense | reverse complement strand
CTATCATTATAGCAGAGGAAATGATTTAAGTCAAGAAGAAACTGAGTTTTCTTTCTGAATATTTTTTCTTCTCACACAGCGATTAACATGATAACATCTTAACTTGATCTTGTCAAGAGTTAATAGGCTAGAGTTAATATTAACTCTAGCCTTTAAAATTATTGCTCTCTAATTTTAGCCTCTAATCTATTATCCAGTTCTGTTTCTATCTTAGACTGGACTTGATTTACTTCTTGGTCAGTCAAAGTTCTATCAGGAACTCTATACTGTAAAGAATAAGCTAAACTCTTATGATTAGCTGGAATCTGCTCTCCTTGATATAAATCAAATAACTCAACTGATTCTAATATTTCTCCTCCTACTTCATAAATAATATTCTCTATCTGCTGGTGAGTTGCTTCTTCGTTGACAACTAAAGCAATATCACGCATTAAGGCTGGATATTTAGGAAGTTGATTATATTCTCTTTTTTGAGTAGCTACTTGGCTTATCAAATCAAAATCAAGTTCCCAAACTACAACTCGATTATTCAAATCATAATTTTCTATGACATCAGGATGAAGTTCACCTATATAACCTATCTCTTGGTTATTAACTTTTACTTTAGCAGTTCGCCCAGGATGTAAATAACTTATTTGAGTAGTTTCAAGTTCTAAATTCCTAACCCCTAAGCTAGAGAAATAATCTTCTAGGATTCCTTTTAAGTAGAAAAAATCTGCTGCATCAACATTCCATTTATCAGCTAAATCATCTTTCATTACTGCTGCGGCCAACTTTAAATTCTCTTGCGGTAAATTATCATCTTCTGTAGGAGTAAACACCTTACCTAATTCAAAGAATTGACTATTATTAACTTTTCGACTAGCATTTAAAACAATATTATCTAACAACCCAGGAATTAAAGTAGTCCGCAATAAAGTATGTTCTTTACTAACTGGATTATTAAGCTCAACTACTTTCCGTAAAGGACTAGCCTCAGCTAAATCTAATTTAGTTAAATCTTTCTGGTTGATAAAAGAATAATTCTGAGCTTCAAACAAACCAAGATCAGCTAGAATTTCCCGTGTTTTATCCTCTAATTTCTGCGCCCAACTCTTCTTGCCCTGGACAATCTCAGCTTCAAGTTTAGTAGCTGCAATTTCATTATAACCATAAGTTCTAGCTACTTCTTCTATTAAATCAATTTCTTGGTCAATATCAACTCGATATGTAGGCACTTTAACTAATAGATTTTTTCCTAAATCCTCAACAGTAAACTGTAATCTCTCTAATAAAGTCTTAATCTCAATCTTGGCCAGCTCAACTCCTAATACTTTCCGAACTCTATCTGGTCTTAGTTTGATTCCTTCTTCTGTTACTGGTTCAGGATAAATATCTTTAATTCCCTCTAGTACCTGACCTGACCCTAACTCAGCAATTAATTCTGCTGCTCTATTTAGGGCCAACTCTACTAAATTAATATCAACTCCTCGCTCAAATCTATGAGAAGCATCACTATGAATCCCTAATCGACTAGATGTATTACGCACTGAACCTGGATCAAAATTAGCCCCTTCTAAAAATATAGTAGTTGTTTCTTGGGTTACTTCACTCTTAGCGCCCCCCATTACTCCAGCTATACAAGAAGGTTGCTCACTATCAGCAATTACTAACATTTCGGAATCAAGATCACGTTCTTCATCATCTAAAGTAACTAAAGTTTCATTATCTTGAGCCCTTCTAACAATTATCTGTTGTCCTTCTAATTCTTCATAATCAAAAGCATGTAAAGGTAAACCTAACTCCATTAAGACAAAATTAGTTACATCTACTACATTATTAACTGGTTGGATACCTACTGCTTCTAATTTATTCTTTAACCAGAGAGGAGATTCCTTAACTTCTAAATCAGTAATTATTCGCCCAGCATAACGTGAACAAAGATCTTTAGCATCAATCTGGAGCTTGATCCAATCAGCAATATTTTCTGGAATTTCTTCTACCTCAGGTTCAGGATACTCAAGATCATCACCAGTAATTGCTGCTATCTCTCTCGCTACTCCTATTATACTTAGGCAGTGACTATAATTAGGAGTCAAATCAAATTCAATAATAATATCATCTAAACCTAATTCACTAATTAATTGCCCACCTACTGTCAAATCAGCAGGTAGAATGAATAATCCATCTACTCCATCATCAGCTAATTCTAATTCATCGGTAGAACACATCATTCCTTGGGATTGAACTCCTCTGAGCTTAACTTCTTCGATCTTCATTCCTTCGGGCATAACAGTTCCCACTGGTGCAACAGGGACTTTATCCCCTTGCTCCATATTATCTGCTCCACAAACAATCTGCACTTCTTCCGTTCCTAAATCTACTTGGCAGACTGCTAATTTATCTGCATTTTGATGATCATTAATCTCTAGAATCTGGCCTACTATTATTTCTTTAATATTTTCTCCTTGATATTCAATTCCTTCTACCTCTAAACCAGCCATAGTTAACTTATCAGCTAGCTCTTGAGCTGTATAATCAAAATCAATATAATTTTGTAACCACTTATAAGAAACTTTCATCTTTAGTCCCCCTCTTACTTAAATTGTTGCAAGAATCTAATATCATTTTCATATAATAATCGAATATCATCAATAGCATACTTTAACATAGCAATTCGCTCGACACCAATCCCAAAAGCAAAACCAGTATATTCTTCTGCATCTATATCGGACATTTCCAGTACATTAGGATGGACCATACCAGCACCTAAAATCTCTAACCAACCTGTATTAGAACAAATACTACAACCTGCCCCATTACAGTTAGCACAAGAAACATCAACTTCTGCACTAGGTTCAGTAAAAGGAAAATAACTTGGTCTAAATCTAACCTGTCTCTCCTGGCCAAATAATTCATGAACCACTCTAATTAAGATCTCCTTTAAATTAGCAAAGGAAATATCTTCACCAACCATCAACCCCTCTACTTGATGAAAGACTGGAGTATGAGTAGCATCAACTTCATCAGATCGATAAACTCGTCCCGGAGCAATTATTCTTATCGGAGGTTCAGTCTGCTCCATTGTTCTAACTTGAACTGAAGAAGTATGAGTTCTTAATAACTGATCCTCGCCTACATAAAAAGTATCTTGCATATCTCGAGCTGGATGATTCTCGGGAAAATTTAACCCAGCAAAGTTATAATAATCAGTTTCTACATCAGGTCCTTCAGCAATCTGGAAACCTAAACCTAAAAAGATTTCTTTAAGTTCAGAAAAGACTATATTTAAAGGATGTTGGTTAGCAGATTCAGGATCCTTACCAGGTAATGTCACATCAATTTTTTCTTTACTTAGTTGTTCTTGCTTAGCTTGCTTTTTTAATTCTTCCTGGCGATCAGCAATCAACTGTTGAAGTTGATTTTTAACTTGATTAGCCAACTTTCCAATAACTGGTCGTTGCTCAGGGGGTAAATCCCCTACATTACGTAAAATCTGAGTTACTTCACCTTTCTTACCTAGATACTTAATTCGCAATTCATCTAATTGGTCTAAATTAGAAGCTTCACTAATTAAATCAGTTGCTTCCTGTTGAATATTTTTAAGCCTATCTTCCATCTTACAATCCTCCTTTAGCAAAATACTAAGTTTTAGTTTAAGTCTAAGTAACCCCTAAACTCAGTAGTTACCTACTTTACATCTGAAATTACTATTCCAAAACAAAAAATCCACCTATCCTCCCCCAGCTAAGGACGAAAGACAGTGGATTACTTCCGCGGTACCACCCTAGTTAGCTAACTAAAGCTCGCTTAACCTAGTAACGGTAGGTGCCGACTTAGTCTACTCCATTCAACTAAGTAGCTCCAGAGTGAATTCATCTAACATCATCTGAGAAATATTTGCAGTCTAAGATATTTCCTCCCTAGAAGATGATAGGCTAAATTACTTGACTCCTTCCTAGCTGTTATTATTTACTTAACGTCAGTATACCACACTCAACTAATAATCACAACTTACTCAGTTAACTTCTTCTTTGCCGAACTCCTTCGTATAACATAACTCCTGTTGCCATAGCAACATTTAAAGATTCAGCAGCTTCTGCTAATGGTATTTTAACTAATTTGTCTGCCCCAGTAATAAATTCTTGTCTAGGGCCTTGGCCCTCATTACCAGCTACAATCGCTGTCGGTTGAGTATAATCAACTGCAAAATGAGACATCTCTGCTTCAACATCACCTACCACTAACTGGACTCCACTGGCTTGTAACTCTCTTTTCAATTTCATTATATCCTCTGTTCGATAAACTGGAAATCTAAATAAAGCTCCCATAGTTGCTCTAATTACCTTTTGATTATATAAACTTACTGTTCCTTTAGTGGTAATTACCCCACTAGCACCTGCTGCATCAGCAGTCCGGATAATCGTTCCTAAATTTCCTGGATCCTGTACTTGATCTGCTATTACAAAAAATTGTTTATTTCCAGCTAAAATATCATTTAATTGATAATCCCTCTGCTGCACAATAGCTAAAATTCCTTGCGGAGAAGTAGTATCAGCTACTTGTTGTAACAAATCATCTGTAATCTGAAAAGTATGCTGACTAACTTGTTTTAACTTATGTAATAATTCTTCGCCTCGCTGATTGCGTAACAAGTAATCAGAATAAAAAACTTGTCCAATCTCAATCTGTTCCTTGATAGCTTCTTCTATAATTCTAACTCCTTCTAGGACAAACTTTTTTTCCTGGCGCCTATACTTTTTCCGATATAAAGAACGTAAATATTTAATTTTATCATTAGTAAAACTAGAAATTAGCACTAGTTAATAACTCCTTTCTATCACTTAATACCAGAAGTTATTATATCATGCCCTAGTTGATACCTCAAATTCAACTTAAAACTTTCTTAGCTTTTCTAAATTTTCATTCTTACCTACTACAATTAAAGTATCTTCAGGTTGAATCTTTAATTTAGCACGGGGAGAAACTTCTATTTTATCTTCTCTTTTGACAGCCATTACATTAACTCCGAAGCGACTTCTTAATTCTAATTCTTTTAAACTCTGATCATGCATTTTAGGACTAGGTTTCATCTCAATCACACTATAATTAGGGGCCAACTTGATATATTCTAAAATATTAGCGTCAACTAAATTATTCGCAATTCTAACCCCCATATCTCGCTCCGGATAAACAACTTTATCTGCGCCTACCTTATGTAGTACTTTACCATGTAATTGATTATTTGCTTTAGTTACTACCTGGTCAACTCCTAATTCTTTAAGTAATAAAGTAGTTAAAATATTAGCCTGAATATCCTCCCCAATACTAACCACTCCTATATCAAACTCATTAACTCCTAATTCTTGTAATGCATCTTCATCAGTAGCATCAGCTTCTACAGCATGAGTAACTTCATTACTAATTTCTTGCACCCGAGACTGATCAACATCAACTGCTAACACATCACAATTTTTACCAGCTAATGCTTTAGCTACCCCGGTACCAAACCGACCTAAACCAATTATTATAAACTGTTTCATTTCTTTCGCCCCTCTATTAGCCAATTAGTATCTCTTCTGCTGGATACTTAACCTTATCTGTTTCTACCTTTTCACCTAAGGCTACTGCTAAAGTTAACGGGCCAACCCGTCCTATAAACATCAATACTACAACAACCAACTTACCAATTACAGTTAAAGAGCTAGTAATCCCTGTGGATAAACCTACTGTCCCAAAAGCTGAGATAGCTTCAAAGAAAATTCTTATAAAAGAAGCTGTTTCGGTAACTGTCAAAACTAAACTAGCTAAGACTACAAACAATAAACCACTTAAGGTAACTGCCAAAGCTTTATAAATAGTACTTTGGAGGATAGTCCGACCAAATAGTTGCGGAGTTTTTTTTCCTCTAACCAATGAATAAGTAGTTAATAACAAAACCCCTACAGTTGTAGTCTTTAGTCCGCCCCCAGTAGAACCAGGGGAAGCTCCAATAATCATCAGAATAATAACTAAAAACAGACTCCCAGCAGTTAAATTACCAATCGGAACTGTATTAAATCCAGCTGTCCGAGGAGTAACACCTTGAAAATAAGCAGCCACTAATTTGTTACCTACAGACAAATCACCTAGTGTTTTAGGATTAGCAAACTCTAATAGAAAAATACCACAGACTCCTACTCCGATTAAAATCACTGTCAACAATAATACTAACTTACTATGTAAAGTTAAAGGACTAAACTCTCGTTTATGATATATATCAGCAAGTACTGCAAATCCAATCCCGCCTATAATAAATAAAGTGGTAATTACTAAATTAGTATAAGGATCAGTTACAAATCCTTCTAAACTAGTCCCAAAAAGATCAAAACCAGCATTACAAAAAGCAGAAATAGCATGAAAAATAGCAAAATAAATTGCCTTCCCTACAGAAAATAAAGAATTAAACCGGAAGAATAATAAAACTGCCCCTAGCAATTCAATACCTAAAGTCAAGCTAATTATGTACTTAACTACCCTAAGCAATCCAGAAAAATCAAAGTGATTTATCTCTTCTTTAACAATAATCCGTTCTTTAAAACTAATCTTTCTACCTAGTAATAAAACTACCAGAGTAGAACTAGTCATCAAACCTAAACCACCAATTTGGATCAAAACTAAAACTACTAACTGCCCAAAAAGGGATAAATCATGAGCAGTATTAACTACAATCAATCCTGTCACCGCCGTTGCTGAAGTAGCTGTAAATAGAGCATCGATTGTACTAAGACCTTGATTTGCTACTGTAGCCCAAGGAAGAGACAATAAAATAGTCCCTAAAATAATCAATATTAAATACCCTAACACCAAAAACCTGGCTGGCGACAAAGACTTAGTTACAGAAAAAATTATTCCCACCCCCAGGTTAATTGCTTGTATCATTAATATAAACTAGATACGTCAATATTATAACCTCCAGGTGGGATTATTTATTTTTCAGCCGTGTGTCGTGTGTTATGTGCGGATGCTTTTTATTACAAAAAGTTTCTGTGAAACTTGTAGGATCATCCAAGTCTCAGCTAGCACTAACTAACAATAGTAATTTAATAGTACTTTAACTGTTTCAAACTACTTTCTTGGCCCATCACCACTAGTACATCATTAGCATTAACTGTGTCTGTTGCTTCCGGGGATAAATTAATATCATCATCTGATTTAACAGCCAACACATTAACCCCAAATTGACTCCTTAAATCCAACTCTTTTAGTGTCTTTCCCACCAATTCATCCGAAGCAATTAATTCAGCAATACTATAATTAGGGGCTAATTCTATATAATCCAATACATTAGCTGAAACTAAGTTATTTGCTACTCTAACTCCCATATCTCGCTCCGGGTAAACTACTTTATCAGCTCCTACTTTACTTAATAATTTACCATGAAGTTTATCCTGAGCCTTAACTACAACATGAGAGACTCCTAATTCCTTCAAAACTAAAGTAGTTAAAATATTACCATGGACATTAGAGCCAATAGCTACAATAGCAATATCAAATTCAGCCACACCTAGTGTTTCTAAAGCTTCCTCGGAAGTAGCATCAGCCTGAACAGCATGAGTTACATCGCTAGAAATTTCTTGCACCTTTTTCTCATCTATATCAATAGCTAAGACATCATAATTCTTATCAGCTAAGGTAGTAGCCACACTAGAACCAAACCGACCTAAACCAATTACAATAAATTGTTTCATCAACCTTCCCTCCTTATTAAATTTAACCTACTAAGATCTTCTCTTTAGGATACCTAATATTTGCTTTATTTCTCTTCTCTGCTACAGCTACCGCAATAGTCAACGGGCCAACTCGCCCAGCAAACATAGTCAAAATAATTACTATCCGCCCAATACTAGATAAGTTACCAGTCACTCCCGTTGATAAACCAACTGTTCCAAAGGCTGAAACTGCTTCAAAGAAGAGATCAATAAATGCTCCCTCTTCAGTAATAGTTAAAATAGTCGTAACTAAAACAACTAATAACAAAGCAATAAAGGCAATCGATAGAGCGTCAAAAACTACTTCTCTACCTAACCGCCGATTATAAAGTTCTACATCATCTTTACCACTAATCCTAGAATATAATACAGCTCCTAAAGCTCCAAAAGTAGTAGTCTTAATCCCCCCACCTGTTGATCCAGGCGAAGCCCCAATAAACATCAGTACAATTACAAAAAATAAAGTAGATGTCCGCAACGAACCAGTAGGTAAAGTATTAAAACCAGCTGTTCTAGGAGTTATAGACAGAAAATAAGAGGAAACAAGTTTATCTTTTAACGACAAATCGCCCATAGTAGCTGGATTAGAATACTCTAAGATAAAAGAACCAACAAAACCAACTGCAATTAAAATCAGTGTTACACTAAGAACTAGTTTAGTCTGTAAAGAAAAGTTCGCAAATCTCTTTCCATCATAAATCTCTGCAATCACAGCAAAGCCAATCCCACCTAAAATAATTAAAGTACTAATAGTAAAGTTAACAATTATATCACCAGTAAAGTTAGCTAAACTATTACCAAAGATATCAAAACCAGCATTATTAAAAGCTGACACAGCATGAAAAATAGAAAAATAAACTGCTTTACCAAGGGGCATATCCTGAATAAATCTTACAAATAAGAATAAAGCTCCTGTCCCTTCGATTGTAAAAGTAACCGCTACAACATACTTAACCAGCTGTAAAATACCTGATAATCCAAATTGATCTAAATCCTTTTGAATCATCAACCTATGTTTAAGAGTTACCTTCTTCCCAATCAAAAAAGCTAATAAAGTAGACATACTCATAATTCCTAAACCACCAATTTGGATTAAACACATAATTACTACCTGCCCGAAAACAGTAAAAAAGGTAGCTGTATTTTCTACAATCAATCCGGTTACAGCTGTAGCTGAAGTAGCCGTAAAAACAGCATCTAAAAAGTTCATTCCTTGTCCATTAGTAGTCGCTAAGGGCAAAGTTAATAGTAAAGCTCCGGATAAAATTATCGTAAAATAACCTAAAGATAATATTTGCGCCGAACTTAAATTATGGAGATTAAATATTTTCTTCATACTTATACCACACCTTACCTTCTTATTCTGTAATCATATATTTACCATCTTTAATAATCTTTATAATAGCAAAGAAGATAACTAAAAATTCTAATCTACCTAAAAACATACCCCAAGTTTCTAACCATAAGATACCTACTGGCGCATCAGCTGCTGTAATCCCTACTGATAAGCCGACTGTTCCTAAAGCAGAAGCAAACTCAAACATAGCAGCAGACAATTCATATCCGTAAGCTAAATAAACTAGGACACCTAAAAAGTAAGTAGTTAAGTATAACATAATATAATTAGCAGTCTCACGAATATATTCAGACTTAACATACAACTTCTGCTCTCCACGCCAGATATAATTTTCTTGCATAGCATTTTGCGGTAAAAAATAACTTTTGAGTTCCCAAAATAATGACTTAAAAATTAAGTAAATCCTATAGAGTTTAATACCACCAGCAGTAGAACCTGTCCCTCCACCAATTAACATTAACAAAATCAAACTTAAAATACCAAAACTATTCCAGGTAGTAAAAGTATCCAAGGAAAAACCAGTAGTCGAAATAGCAGTTATAACCTCAAAAATACTTCTTCTTAACATATCAGGTAAGTTAGTATATAAATTAGCTACAGAAAAATAACCAATAATAGGAGTAAAAATACTAATCAATAAACCTAATAATCTAATTTCACCATTTTTAAAGAAAATTCTAAATTTCCCTTTCAACAACGCAAAATGAGTAGCAAAATTAGTAGTTCCTAATAACATTAAAACCCAGGTCGCTAATTCTATCGGTAGACTATCCCAGTGTCCAATACTATCTACCTTAGTAGAAAAACCTCCTGTAGACAAAGCTGCTATAGAGTGATTAATAGCATCAAAAAATCCCATCCCAGCTAGCCAATATAAAATTATACCTCCTAAAGTATAACCAGCATAAATTAACATAATTGCTTTAGTAGACCTCTTAACGTGAGGTAATAACTGATCACTTCTTCCTTCAGCATTATATAATCCAAAACCATAAGGATGAATTACTGAAGATAACATCACCACAATCAGCCCTACCCCACCAAAAAACTGCATAATACTCCGCCATAATAAAAAAATATGAGAAGTTTCTGCCTCATTAATAACTGATAGGCCAGTTGTAGTCCACCCACTAGTAGCCTCAAAAATAGCTTGCGTAAAGTTCAATTTACCAGCTAGCATAAAGGGCCAAGCAGAAGCAAAAATAGCTACAACCCAAGAAATTAAAACAATAATGCCTCCTTCTTTAAGAGACAAAGAGACTCTTTCCTCTTTATGTTTAGTAAATTTCCAACTTAAGAAACCACAACTAAAAAATATACTAGCTGGGACTAAAAATGCTTGTAAATGAACAATATCCTGCGGATAAAAAGGTAATACCAATAAAGGCAATAATAAAAAAGCTCCAGCAGCCATTGTTAACATCCCAATATATTTAAAAATTAAGATATATCTTTCCTGTAAATTTTTTTGATAGCGCATGACTTATCCTCCTATTCTCCAGACAATACACTAAAGGCTTCAGCTTGTTTTTTAGGTAGAGTAATAATTAATGCTTTATCCCCCTCTAACAATTTAGTATTCCCTTTAGGGATTAATACTTCCTCATCTCTAATAATACAACCAAATACAATATCATGTGGTAAATTTATCTCTCGTAAAGTCTTACCTAAAACAGGAGAATCATCCTGTAAGATAACTTGTGAAATACTAATCTTTCCTTCTTCAATAGATAATAAATTGCTAACATCTGATACCTCTACTCTTTGTTCAATCAAAATAGAGATCAGCTTAGTAATATTAAAGATAGTTTCTACCCCTAAACTTTTAAATATTTCTTCATTATTAGGATTATTAACTACTGAAAAAGTCTTAGGAATTCCAAACTGTTTATAGGCCAATTGACAAATAAATAAATTATCCGGATCATTATCAGTTAAAGCTAAAATAATATCAGCTTTATTAGCTTCAGCTTCAGCTAAATAATCCGGTTTAGAACCATCCCCATTGATTACTAAAGCCTGAGATTTACGAGCTAAAAACTTACAATACTCCTTATCTTGATTAATAACAGATACTCGATAGCCTTTAGCAATGAACTTTTTAGTTAAATGATAAGTAACTTTTCCTCCGCCTACCATTATAATTCTCATACAATCTCTCCTTAACAATTAATGATTTTATTTTTAAATTCTCCTACTAGCAAATTAGTAGGACTCATAATTTCTACATCTAGGTCTTGATAAATAACTTCTTTAGTTGGATCAATAGTTCTCACAACTACCTTAGGAATCTGATGTAATTCGCTAGCTATTTGAGCTATCATAGCATTGACATTATCATTATTAGTTGTAACAACTACCAAGTCTGCTTTATCCAGTTTAGCCTCCTGTAACACTTCTATCTCTGCTGCATCACCGCTAATTGTAAATCCTGTAAATTCAGCTGATAAATTAGCAAAAGCAGTAGTATCTTTATCAATCACTACTACGTCTTCTCCTTGTTTCGATAATAAATTAGCTATTGCTGAACCAGTTCTACCACAACCAATAACTAAAGCATACATCCTAATCCCTCTCTTTCTCATCGGCACCTAAATTAATATCACTTTTATCATATTCAAACTGACTTGTTCGCTCTAAATTTTCCTGAGCTGGCTTATAGGATGGATCCAAAGCAAGAGCAGCTCGATATTTCTTTTGAGCCTCTAAATCTTGATCCTCTAATTCTAAAATAACTCCTAATAAATTAAAAGCTTCTGGCTTAGAAGTATCCAAACTAACTGCTTTTTTTAAGTATTCATAACCTTTATCCAGGTCTTGATTGTTAATACACGACTTAGCGTAATGCAAATAATCTTGATAAGTGTTTAATTCTTCTTCTTGGAACTCTAGATCATTTCTGGCAATCACTTCACTAACAATATCTTTGATTTCATCAGGAGTAAAAGGCTTTCTTAAGTAATCAATAGCTCCTAACTTCATTGTTTCTACAGCTGTCTCAACGGAACTAAAGCCAGTAATCATAATCACACTAGCTTCTTTATCAACCTGCTTAACCTGTCTTAATACTTCTAAACCATCCATACCTGGTAATTTCATATCCAATAAGACTATATCAAAATTATCCTCTTTAAATTTCTCCAATCCATCTTCACCATTAACAGCAGTTACCACCTCATAATCAGTAGTTAAGCATTGTTTTAAAGTGATTCTAATATTCTTTTCATCATCTACAACTAATATTTTTTTCATTACTAATCTCTCCTTTCAGTTGCTAAGTACTTCTTTACTTTTGTTAATAAATTATTATGATCTATTGGTTTAGTCATATATTCATCAGCGCCTACACCATAGGCCCGTTTAATATCTGCTTCTTCTGCTTTAGCACTCAACATGATGATTGGTGTATCAGCAGTAATCTCATCATCTTTTAGTGTTTCACAAACTAAAAAACCATTCATTTTAGGAATTTTAATATCCAATAAAACCAAATCAGGATTCCAATCAAAGGCTATATCAACTGCTTCAACCCCATTAGATACTACTTTAATCTTATAACCAGCATTCTCTAAACACATTCTAAGTACAGTAATAATATTTTTATTATCTTCCACAACCAATATCTTATTCATAATTATCCTCCTATCTAAAACGCAAATAACAACCACAAAATTACTTAGGTAACTTTAAAGTAAAGGTGAAAGTACTACCTTTATCTACCTCACTTTCGACCCAGATTCTACCTCCATGAGCTTCAATTATTTCCTTAGAAATAGCTAATCCTAGACCAGTTCCTGTACTTTCATCTTTATCTGCTCCTGCCCGAACAAATTTTTCGAATATCTTATGCTGATACTCCTCAGGAATTCCCGCTCCCGTATCAGCTACTGAAAGATGAATTTTGTGACCTTTTTGGTTAGCAAATAATTTTATTTCATCTCCGTCATTTGTATATCGTAAAGCATTACCAATCAGATTAGTAATCACCCAAGTTATTTTATTTAAATCAGCATAAACCTCTAAATCATCAGGAGCTGTATAATCCAAATCTATTCCTTCTTCTTTAGCTTGTTCCTTAAAGGGCTGAACTGAAGTAGCAAATATATCCTCCACTTTTACTGCTGCAAAATCCAAGTCTATCTCCCCAGACTCCATTTTAGATAAATCTAATAATTCATCAACTAAATTATTTAAATGTTCACAGTCTTCCTGAGCAACCTCTAATAGTTCCTGTTGTTGATCATTAATTTCGCCTGCATTCTCTTCTAGTAACATATTAATCCCCATATTCATTGAAGTCAAAGGAGTTCTAAACTCATGAGACACCATAGAAACAAATTCTGATTTCATTTGATCTACTTCTTTAAGATGAGTGATATCTTCTAATAAAGTAACAACTAATTTAGTTTTATCCTCTTTATCCTTTACAGGAGTAGTTGTAATTCTAAAATATAGCTCTTGCTCCTCTGTAATAAACTTAATAACATTATTATCTTGACTGACTTTTTCCTCTCCAGAATCCAAAGTCTCACTAATAGAATTAAAAATTTGATCTTCTTTGATTGCTTCTAGAAAGTGAGTTCCTACTACCTCTCCTTCCTCTAATCCAAATAATTCCTCAGCATTAGGATTAACAAGTAAAATTTTATTTTCTTCATCAGTTACTAACAAAGGATTGGAAATACTCTTGACAATCCCTTCAGATTTATTCTTTTCTTCAATTAGTTTACTAATATTCATCTCTTCGTATTCTTTAAGTCGTTGCGTCATAGTATTAAATTCTTCAGCTAACTCTCCTATCTCGTCTTTAGTATTAATCTGAATGATTTGATCTAAATTTCCTCCCGCTATCTCTTTTATCTTAGCTGTCAACTGTTTAATTGGTTTGATAATCAAATTGGAAATATAAATTCCAAATATTACAGCCAAAATAATAGCTATTCCTGAAAATATAACTGTCGAGTAGATAGCTTGACTAGCATTATCATTGGCCCGTTGTTGAGCTGTTCTCATATGCTTTTGGTTAACTAATAATAGATCTCTAGATTCCTTTTTTACTTTTTCAAACTGCGGCATAATTTCTTGTAAATAATAATTTTGAACTTCTTTAAAATCTTCTTGTTCAGCCTTATTACGCAAAGTCATAAATTCTTCTAAATAAGCTTGATAACTCTGATTGAGATCTTCTATAATTTCTTTTTCTTCTTCAATAGTTATATTATCTTCTGCTCGAGATAAAAATTTCATAAACTGCATTTGATTTTCTTTAAATATATCCAAAGCCTTCTCCCGACGCCCAAAAACAAAAATCAATTCCGCGCTATCCTGTCTTTCTAAAGCTTCCATCATTTCTTCAGCAGCTATAACACTGCGGTAATTTTCAACCATAATATCATGAATTGATTCATTTAAGGAAACAAAATTATAGATAGACCAGCTAGCTACTCCGATTAAAACTATAATTACTGCTATATACCCTAACAAAATTTTAGTTCTTAATTTTAAATTATTAGTCATTTAATCACCTCACTTTATATTCTACCTCATCTAACAAAAAAAGACTACAGCAGGTAGCCGTAGTCTATGATCTAAAGACTTACTTTCTACCCCCTTTAGTTACCTACGAGGTTAGCTGTCGGGCTCAGGTTAAGGGTCACCTTACCATCTTTAACCTAAGTTTAAATCTAAGGTCAAGCTTAACCTTAACCTCAAACTTAAACTCAAGCTTATAATGGATTCGCCCCAAAAAATGGGTTCCCCGCTTTTATACCAGATGGTATAAAATTCGGTATTAGGTAGATATTTAATTGTTGACTATTGGTTAAATTATAACTTGTAGTAGGCTTTATTGTCAAGTTAACAACCAAAATAAAAGAATAAAAAGAGCTTAAAGTACAGTACTTTAAGCCCTCCATAATAACTAAATATTTTCTTTAGCTAACTCAACTAATTCAGCAAAACCTTCTTCATCATTAACTGCCATATCAGCTAACATCTTTCTGTTAATCTCTACATCTGCTTGCTTAAGACCATGAATGAATCTACTATATGGTAGGTCGTGTTGGCGAGCAGCAGCATTAATTCTACTAATCCATAACTTTCTAAAGTCTCTCTTCTTTTCTTTACGACCTCGATAAGCATACTTTAGAGACTTCATTACCTGCTCAGTAGCTGGTTTATATAACTTACTTTTAGTTCCAAAATAACCTTTAGCTAATTTTAATATCTTCTTTCTCTTTTCTTTTCTTCTATTACCTCGTTTAGCCCGTGGCATAAATCAGACCCTCCTTATAAAATTTTATTCATATGGTAAAAGTTTTTCTAAACGCTTCTCATCACACTTCTCAACAGTAGCATCTTTACTTAATTTTCGTTTACGATTAGAAGTCTTTTTAGTATTTAAATGGTTTTTAAAACCTTTTTTACGCTTGAATTTACCTTTTCCAGTCTTCTTAAACCGCTTCTTAGATCCTTTATGAGTCTTCATCTTACCCATAGTCTAGTCCCTCCTTCAGTTGGTTTAGGTTTTATCACTCTCAGGTGTAATAAACATTAGCATGTTTCGGCCTTCCATTGTCGGCTTCTTAGAGACCTTACCTACATCACTAACTTCTTCAGCTAATCTATCCATTAAATCATAACCAAGATCTTTATGAACTATCTCCCGACCTCTAAAGCGGAGACTAACCTTCACCTTATTTTTATCATTTAAAAATCTTCTGGCCATTTTAGCTTTCACTTTAAAGTCATGGTCTTCAATATTCGCACTCAACTGAACTTCTTTTGTCTTCATTACATTCTGATTCTTTTTAGCACGCTTAGCTTTCTTAGCTTGCTCATACTTATACTTCCCATAATCCATAATCTTACAAACAGATGGTTTAGCTTCCGGAGCAACCTCGACTAAATCAAGGTCTCTATCTTCAGCCAAACTCAATCCTTTCTTTAAAGACATAATTCCAATTTGTTCCCCATCATTATCAACAACTCTTACTTCTCGTGCTCTAATCTGATCGTTAACTCTTAAATCTTCAGCACTAATTTTACATACACCTCCTAAAAAAAAGAAAAGATGACCTAATTAAAGGTCACCCGCTAGTTAGCAAAATTAAACATACATCCCCCTAGGAATATATGCCAATTCTATTAACCTCAAGTCTTAGCTTAAGGTGAGAAGCGGATGACTTCTACTTTATTGTCCTTTCCTAGTATAACACATACCTTTACAATCGTCAAGAAAAAAGTCTTTAGCTATGAGCTGTGAGCCGTGAGCAAATTCAAAAACATAAAACAACTTTTTCCTCTTACGCTAAAATAGAGATTAGATTTTGAATTTAGAGGTTTTGAATTCGCTCATAGCTCACGACACACAACTCACGACTCACAGCTAATTACTCTTTATCCTCAATTTCCTCTACAACATCTGTTTTAAATTCCTCTACTGCAACAGCGCCTAAATCTCCTTCGCGCCGATCACGAACTGATACAGTATTATCCTCTACTTCATCATCTCCTACAATTAACATATAAGGAATCTGCTGGACCTGTGCTTCTCTAATCTTATAACCTACCTTTTCTTGTCTAGCATCGACTTCAACCCTAACTCCTTCTTCTTCTAATTCCTCTTTAATATCATAAGCATAATCCAATTGATCATCACTAATAGGAATTATTTCTGCTTGTACCGGGGCCAACCAAGTCGGGAATGCTCCAGCATAATGCTCAATTAAAATACCCATAAATCTCTCTAAACTACCATAAATAGCTCGGTGGATCATTACTGGCCGATGTTCGTCGCCATCTTCACCTACATAAGTTAAGTCAAATCGTTCGGGCATCTGGAAGTCAAGCTGGACTGTTCCACACTGCCAAGTCCGCCCTAGACAATCTTCAAGATGAAAGTCAATCTTAGGGCCATAAAAAGCTCCATCTCCTTCATTAACTACATAATCTAAACCATTATCAACAATTGCCTCTTCTAAAGCATTAGTTGCCCGCTCCCATAATTCATCAGACCCCATAGCTTTATCTGGTCTAGTACTTAACTCTACACTATACTCAAAACCAAAGGCACTATAAATTTTATCCACTAACTGAATAACCCCATTTAGCTCCTCTTTAATCTGCTCTGGTAGACAATAGATATGAGCATCATCTTGGGTAAAGTTTCTAACCCGCATTAAACCATGGAGTGTACCTGATAATTCATGGCGATGAACTAGTCCTAACTCACCCATTCTAACTGGTAGATCCCGATAACTATGCATCTTATCTTTATAGACTAATACTGATCCTGGACAATTCATTGGCTTAACAGCATAATTTTCCTCATCTATCTCAGTAAAGTACATGTCTTCACTGTAATGATCCCAGTGACCAGACTGCTTCCATAATTCTTCATTTAAGATAATTGGAGTCTTAATCTCTTCGTAACCAGCTTTTTGATGCTCTTCTTTCCAGAAGTCAATCAACTGATTTCTAACTACCATTCCTTTAGGATGGAAGAAAGGAAAACCTGGTCCTTCGTCCTGCAAACTAAATAAATCTAACTCCTGACCTATCTTTCTATGATCTCGTTTCTTAGCTTCTTCTAACTTCTCGAGGTGATCTTCTAGATCAGCTTGCTTATTAAAGGCAGTAGCATAGATTCGTTGTAACATCTTATTATCCTCATCACCACGCCAATAGGCACCAGCTACATTTAATAATTTAAAGGCATTAGCTTTTACTTTCCCTGTGCTAGGTAGATGTGGTCCACTACATAAATCAATAAAGTCTCCTTGGTGATAAAAGCTTACTGTGTCCTCATCTAATTCCTCAATTAATTCTACTTTATATTCTTCGTCTGCTTCTTTCATCTGCGCAAGAGCTTCTTCTTGAGCAACTTCTTCTCGTTGAATAGTATAATCTTCAGCAATTATTTCTTTCATCTCAGCTTCAATTTCCGCAAAGTCATCCTCGGATAACCTATAATCCAAGTCAAAATCATAATAAAATCCATCTTCAATTGTTGGCCCGATTGCTAACTGGACATCATCATATAATCTCTTAATCGCCTGAGCCATTATATGAGCTACTGTATGGCGATAAACCTCTAGTCCCTCTTCTGAATCAATAGTTATAATTGCTAACTCTACGTCTTCCTCTAGTTGATAACTAATATCAACTGCTTGTCCATCAACCTTGCCCGCTACAGCAGCTTTACCTAAGCGAGGGCCAATATCAAAAGCAACCTCTTTAATAGTAGTTCCAGCTTCATAATCACGACTGGATCCATCTGGTAAAGTGATTTCCACTTGACTCATTATAAATTCCTCCTTTTATTATTTATTAACAGTTAGTTACTAATTACATTAAAATAGATAATCGAATTTAGAATGACGCTTAATTGATATAATGTGGCACTTTCGTGCCACAGCTATCAGCTGTCTGCTATCTGTCGTGAGCAGATCTTCACGGAGAGTCCAAAGGACTCGTAGGAAGTCAAATTCTTCAATTGAAAATCATAAATCTAGTTTAAACCCCTAGAATATAGTAATTATAAGGGTTTAGATTTAGAATATAAATGTTTTGAACTGGCTGATAGCACACGACACACAGCTCACGACTGTGTCACCTATGGTGACACAATATATCAATAGTACTCGATACTATCATCACTGTACACTATAAATTATAAACTGTAAATTAAAAAGACCCTCCATCTCTAATTCTAGAGACGAAGGGTTCGCGATTCCACTCTACTTAAATCTATATTAAACCTAACATAGATTCCACTCATAGTTAAGATAACGGCTTAACCGGGCCTCCCTTACTAAGTAACTTGTTCAAGGGCCAACTCAGAGGTGGTTTTCCGCTAATCATTTCTAGGAGATTTCCAGCTTATAATCCCCATTCTCTAGTAGAAAGCAATTAACTTACTCGGCCTCATCAGTGTTGTTAATCAATATTAGCTTATCATTATTATACTTATCAAGTCGACTAATGTCAAATTAATTTTCACTATCTAGTTCAGTTAAATCAGTCACTTCACAGTACTGACAGCCCAAACAAAAGGAGATTCGATCCCCAAATACATTCTCTAAAGTTTTGACTACAGCTAACGGTTCTTTAAAATGTAAAATGATTTCTACAGGAGCAATAGTAATCAAGGCACTAATCAATAAATCTTGGTAATCTAAATCTTCTTCTACCATTTGCAAAGTATAGTCATCCAAAAAGGTATTCTCTAGTACAACTCCCTTGTGATTTAACAATTGGAATCGATCATCTTCAGTCTTAACTACATTTACTAGTTCATTCTGAGGACTTTGCTGATCAATAAATGTTTTTAATAAATGAACAACTTCTTTATAATCCTTTTCTACTAGATAATCATCCACTGCTCCATCAATAGCTAATTCTAATTCTGCTAAGTAGTTCTGGAGCCTAAACCGGACAAAACCTTCAATAATAATCTGCTCCTTAATAGCCAAGTAATCCATAATCTCCAATAAAACCCTATTCTTGCGTTGAATCTTAGATATAATCTCCTCTTTATCCTGACTAACTAAAAAATTAAGCCTGTCAGTAGCAATCTCTAGGATTCTCTCTTCTGCTAGCTTAGAAAAGGATTGGTAGTTATTTCGTAAAATTTTAATTAATAAATCCTCTTCTAAGTGGTTAATAACTAAATCTGATAGTACATTAGCAATATATTCTTTAAATATATTAAGTTCATGACTATTATCACTATCACACCTACAAGCAAATACTACTGTCTCTGCTTGCTCTTTTTCTTCGATAGTAATATCATATCCATCCTGTTGGAGAAAATCCAGCTCAAAATATAATCTATCTCTTAATAAAGCAGTGTACTTGCTTGTGCCAATCTTTACTTCAACCATCCTTGGCCCCTCCCCTTAAACCACGATCTATAATATTATATGCTGCCTTTACCTGGGATATGTTCCAAGGGCCAACTTAAAGAGCATACTAGGCTTTTATTTTTCTGAATTTAATTGTAAATATTCATTAACTCTCAGGGCAGCTTTAGCTCCTTCAGCAGCTGATATAATTATCTGTTTATCCTTAATATCAGTTACATCTCCTGCAGCCCAGATTCCTTCTACAGTAGTCTGGTTATTCTCATCCACTATAATTTCATTTCGCTGATTAGTATTTACTAGCTGGTCTACAAACCCACTATTAGGAATCAAACCAATTTCTACAAAAACTGCCTTGGTGGAAAGAGTTTGGTACTTACCAGTCTCTGTATCGCGGATTACTATCTCTTCTACTTCTTCAGTACCTGTGATTTCTTCTACTCCATAACCGGTATAAATCTCGATTAAGTCATTAGCTCGCACCTTCTCTTGGAGAACATCATCACCAGCTAACTGATCACCAACCTCAATTAAGTTCACTTTACTATCCAGTTTAGCCATATCTAAAGCCGCTTCTAAACCGGAATTGCCACCACCTACTACAGTTACTTCGTCGCCAGCATATAAATAGCCATCACAAATGGCACAGTAATGAACTCCTTTTCCTTTTAACTCATGTTCTCCTGGAACACCTAAACTCCGGTTATGAGTTCCTGTAGCCACAATCACAGAGCGAGTTTCAATCTCCTGTTGAGTAGTTTCTACTACTTTTAATTTCTCTTTTGCTCTAATATTAGTTACTTCAGCTCCTAGTTTAGCTTGAACATCATACTTTTGCGTATGTTCCCAAAAAGACTCCATTAAATCCCCGCCAGTTATCTCTGGGCTGCCGATCCAGTTATCAATTACATCAGTTTCAATAACTTGGCCTCCTAAGGATAATGAAAGCACTAATACTTCTAGACCTTTCCGAGCTCCATAAACAGCTGCACTCAAGCCAGCTGGGCCAGCCCCAACAATTACTAAATCCCAGATCTGATCTAAATCAGCAGGTTTAAGTCCTAACATCTCATTTAATTTACCAGTAGTCTCTAGTTCGATTAAATCATCATAACCACCGATATTTTGCCCATTAATAAATATCTGCGGCACAGTCTTGGCCCCATTACTTCTCTCGGCCATCTCTTCTTTCTTACCTTCTTCTTCATCAATCAAATATTCAGTGTAGGACAGGTCTTTACTACGAAAAAAAGACTTTGCTTTCCGACAATAAGGACACCAGGTCAAAGTATAAATTTCAATCTTAGGTTGATTATCACTCATTTTATCCACTCCTTATCAGTATTAATAATCATTTTTGTTCTTGTTATGTATTAATTTCTAGCTCTATATTATTTTTCCTCGCAACTTCTCCAAATAATTAGATAATAAAAGGAGATGGTAGCCCACCCCCTACTTAAAAATCTATAACTCTTGTAACTGATCAATGATCTCTTGGGGGTCTACCCGCGTTGTATAATCAGCATCTACAGCAGCAAACTGAATAATACCATCTTGATCAATAATAAAGACTCCTGGTACTGGTCACTATACTCAGCTAATACCATTCCCATTCCTCCATCACCTATAATATAGGTAAGAAGATTGATGGCCTGTCAGTTATTCAGTTGTTCAATCACTAGATCAACAACTCTTCGCTTGGACATTTTACCACTCCCCTTTAATGTTAGTAAAGCAACCTATTCTTTTAATGGACAGTAGGTTGTTCTACTTCAGTTTCTTCCTCCATAACTTCTGGGCCAACATTAGATTCAGTTTTAAGACTGGTATCTAAGCGGGGATAACCAGCATAATCGACATCTAACACTTGAGCTAACTCTTTATCCACACAAACAAGATCTTTCCGATTTATTTGAGCTAAATCAGTCTTGCCTAGAGCATAAGTAGTTAACTTCATTTCTTCTGTACAAGACTTTAAAAATTTGGCTAAATGCTCTGCAGCTTCTTCTACATCCAAATCCTCTTTAAACTTCCCTAAATACAATGGAATCTGAGGAGGTGGTTCTTGAGGCAAGGCTTCCTTCATTTGTGTTTGCAGTAAGGCCATTAGAGCAATTGAACCAATATAGACTGCATCGGCTCCTAAAGCCATTGCTTTAAGAAAGTGACCGGGCGTCGTTAATCCTCCCGAAGCAATGACTGAGACTTTATCTTTAACTTCTTTTTCTTCTAAAAACTTAACTGCCCGGGCTAAAGCATGGAGAGTTGGTAATCCAACATCATCTTCTAAGGTAGTTGGCCCGCCGTGAGTTCCACCTTCAGCACCATCAATTACTACATAATCTATTCCAGCTTCAATTGCAACCTCTAACTCTTTTTCTAAATAATGAGTAGCACAAAACTTTAAACCTACTGGTACACCGTAATCATTTTTTAATTCTATCACAATATCAATAAAATCGGAAGGCTTGTCCATGCCAGCTAATCTAGTATGAATTACAGCATCTTCACCTGGTTTTAAGTTTTTAGCTTGGCGTAAATCTTCTCCAATCTGATGAGAAGACATCCCCATAGGAGCAGCGGCCTGAGCTCCTTGCCCTAACTGAATCTCAATTGCATCAAGTTGACTTAATTGCTCTGGTTTATTCATCCAACCAGCTCGGTTATACTGACCAATAAAATACTTAGCTTCTTCTCGTTCTTCATCAACTAAAGGAGCCTCTCCAGAATTAGTTGCAGTCCCGGCCCTAGCCGAAGCTCTTGCTAAGGCAGTTTTAGCTTTGATACTTAATGCTCCTCCATAAGACATTCCAGTAATTAAAATTGGGATTTCTAGCTTAAGAGGCTTATCAGCTTGAGGGCCAATAGTAGTTCCAGTTTGGATTTCCACTCCATCTTGAGTTGGCAGTTTAGATAAATGAACAGGATTTAGTAATAACTTTTCCCACTTTGATAAAACATTAGGACTACCTAATGGACGCTGAATTGGTTTACCCGATTCTGCTCGCATACCTGCTTCTATAATTGCTCTAGGAGATAATTTCTGCATGATTGTAACAAAAGAAAATAAATTCTCTGTATAGGGTTCCTCCATCATCCCTTCCATCATCTGATCCATCATATTATTCATCATACCCATCATTATTTTATTCGTAAATTTTTCAAACACTTCTATTTCCCCCTTTCTAAACTTAACTAAATCTAAATACTATGGATATCCAATTTTAAAATAAAAAAAACATTGATAATTAAAAACTATTGTTTTGATAAGGTTTCAGGGGTTAATTATCAATTGTCAATTCTCAATTATTAATTTTATTCAATTGGTTCTATTTCAGGATCTTTTAATCCTTTCTGCTCCCAGTTAATAATCTCACTCTCAATTTCTTGTTGACTAGCTACTCCTACTTGCTGCCAACCTTTTGCTTCCATTATATTAAATAATTTAGTATGTAATTCTTCTAGATCTTGATGTAAACTATGAAATACTTCTCTTAATTCTTTATTAGCAGCTTCTAATTCTGCTTTTGTATAAGTTTGAATTGCTTGTTCCATCATTAGTAACATATCCTGAGCCATCTCTTGCTCTTTTAAATTCATTATTTTACCTCCCTGATTATTGTTCTTGACCATTGAAATTTCTCAGTTGGTCTAATAGTGTTTGCAATTGATTATGATGCAGTTGTTCCCCTTCTTGAAAAATCTGTTTTAATTCACTATCCTGTGTTTCCTGTTGATAAATTTGATATTTCTTCATCGCTAGAGCAGTAGTACTCATCTGATCCTTAATCTCCTTTAGTTCTCCTTGAGTTAATTGATCCATATTTGAATTCCTCCTTACTAATATTATCATTACTCAAACTATCGATTATTATATATTCCCAATTTCAGTTATTGCTAATATATAAATTATAAAAGGGCTTAGTTAAAACTAAGCCCTTTTCCTTATTCTTAATAATCATTCCCCAATAGTAATAAAATCAAAATTAAAAATACAACAAATGCTCCATTATCTCCATAACCATAATCGCCCATATATAACACCTCCTATTTTTGTTTAATATATATTATGTAATTAATATAATTTATGTTAACAAAAATACTAGTTTGGTTAAGATATTTTTCAATTATTAACAATAAATACAATATATTCATAAACTATAATTAAAAAGGAGGTGCCTACTATGAATAATCAGAAAAGTATTTACGACAATTCAGAAGCATATATCTTATTTTTAATTCTTATCTTATTATTGTTGGGGTCAGAAAAGTTATTTAATAATTAAACAACCATCCTTCTCATAGGATGGTTGACTAATCAAAATTTAATTTTTTTAATCTCCATTAAGTAAATTAAAACCACTTCTGATTAATCCAGTTGATTGTTGAAGTAAGATCAAAGTTTTCTGCTAAAATTACTAACCTAAGAATTTGGGTACATTCATCAAGACCAATTGGTTCTTATAAAACTGGATTTAATCGATAAAACCTCGCTCCTAATAATTGAGAGCTAACACAAACATCTGCTTGAACACTACCTTGGGTAAGAATTTTAAACATTTAATTGGTCTAAATTTTTGGTTATTAGCAATTGCAATAGCTACTATACTAGGATTATTAGCTATGACTCCTCCATCAATGTGATTTTGATAAGCAGGAAAATAATTTAGAGTAGCACTACTAGCAAGAGCAACTTTAGTTACAGTTTCATCTTTAGTATCAGATTCAGGAAAATTATTAAAAAATATTTATCGCCAAGTTCCTGAATCAGAGCTAATAGTTCGAAAAGCAGGTATAATTACACGATGATCTAATTGACTAAGTAATAAATCAGTAGGGAAAACAGAATTTAATACTTTAATTAATTTCTCATTATTATAACGAGGTCTTAACATATTCATATAAGTTGGATTAAATATAAAACGAGCCTTAGGATAAGAAAATAATACTGATATTATATTTAATAAATTACTAAAAATAAAATAATAAAATTAGTAAAGAGTCAGGAGAATATTTTCCTGGCTCTTTACTAAGATTTGAATTAACTATAGTCATTACCTAAAAGTAACAGAATCAAGACCAAGAATACAACAAATACTTCTTCATCATCCCCATTAAAGAAGCCATTTAATATACCAGGCATTATTTTGCACCTCCTTTTTAATTTATATTTTTAATATTTGCCGCCTGAGAATAATAAAAGCAAGATCAAGAAAATTACAAATGATCCATTACCTCCATAATCTCCATAATCACCCACTATTTTCACCTCCACTAAAATATTTTTTTAATAAATTAACTATAGTCGTTACCTAACAATAACAAGATTAAAACTAAGAATACAACAAAAGCTCCATCATCATATCCTGCCATTGTTTGACACCTCCTCCTTTTTTCTTTGGTATATATTATGTAGCTAATGTAAAATATGTTAATAAATAAGACCATCCTATTTAAATAGGATGGTCTACAAAAGTAAAACTTCTTTCGCTTTCACTCCATTTTTTTATTAAACAACCTAGCAAATTCAAAAATAATAATAGGGGGAACTAGCACCCTATCACTATCTTTAATAATTATAATCGCCACCTAACAGTAATAAAATTAAAACTAAGAAGATAACAAATACTCCATTATCTCCATAGCCTCCATAATCCCCCATTATTTACACCTCCTCTTTTTTCTTCAATACATAATATGCATCTACTTAGAAATCGTTAAATAAAATTAATCTAATAAAGTAGGACCAGCTTCACAGCTGGGACCCCTTATCAAACTGCACGAACGGTTTTCCCGTATACAGCTTTCGGTTATTGGTGCTCCATATCAGAGAGTAAGTCAGCGACTCTATGTTACCATAGATGTATATTTCACTCTCGATTACAGCACATCAGTAAGCAGTGAATCTAGTCCTTCTTCTCTTAAAAACTTATTCGATAAGCGATAATTCTGATGAATTATCGCTTTCTTTCCTTCTATGAAAGAACGTATTCTCATTCTTATCCATTTATCTAATTTCCTATATAATGTTTTGATATTGCCTATTTTAAAGTAATGTCCCCAGCCTTTTAGTACTAAATTTAACTCATCAATTATTATTTCCAATTTCTGAGGTCTATTTCTTCTAGTTATATCTCTTATTCTATCTTTAAAGTTATTTATTGCTCTATCTCTTGGACTTTTATAATACCAATGATGAAATCTAAATCCTAGAAATTTAAACCCATCATAAAAGTTTGTTATCACTGTCTTCTCAGGATGGAGTTTTAATTTTAATTCATTTTCTATTATCTGACGAGTTACTTGTAATGCTCTTTTGGCTTTATCTTTACTTTTGGTCAATACTACAAAATCATCAGCGAAGCGAACTAGTTTATATCCCCTTCGAGTCATCTTCTTATCAAAGTAATGTAAATAGATATTAGCTAATAAAGGAGAGATCACACCTCCTTGAGGTGTTCCTTCTTTAGTCTCTTTTCTTCCTTCTTCGGTCATGACTCCTGCAGTTAGCCACGATCTAATTAAGTCTAATACCCATCCATCACTTATATATTCTACTATAAAATCCATTAATAAATCATGGTTTATAGTATCAAAATAAGATTTTATATCTGCATCTACTACCCAATCGTAACCTTGCTGTTTATATTCTTCTATTTTCTCTATTGCATCATGGGTTGATCTGTTAGGTCTGAATCCAAAAGAACATTCACAAAACAATCTCTCAAAGTATATTTCTAAGATTTGTTTGACTGCTTGTTGGGCAATCCTATCTTTAATTACTGGAATCCCTAGTGGTCTCTTTTCTCCATTTTCTTTTGAGATATACGTTCTTAGTACTGGTCGTGGCTCATATCTATCCTCTCTTAACTGCCTATATAATTCTTGCATATTCAGTTTATAGTTATTTCTATATTCATTGATACTTACATTATCAATTCCACCACAACCACCATTAGCCAGCACTTTTTGTCCTGCCTTATGCATTCGCCATTTATCTGTGATTAAATCTTTCAGACTGTATAAGGTTCGAAAATTTTTTTCACCTATCCTAATTTCACTACTTACCAGTTCTTTCTTTCCTGTCTCGATATCTTAACCCTTATCTTCATAGTACTCCTAAGCACGTCTTTAGGCTCTCACCAATCGCACCTCTTAGTTCACTACTACTTAAGTCATGGTATTCCCTAAATTCATCATATTTTCAGTTATTATTTCCTGTCTATATTTCTTTTAGAGCTCACTATCTTTAATAGCGTCTAAACCATTCTTATTAAGATATCATTGACAGTCTATTCTTAACTTCAATAACCTGACTATCCTTCACTGTAATCAACTTTCATTGATTTTTTTCGCTACTATGATAGCTTCTGAACTCTAATATATCCTCACTCTGGCTTTCCCATTTTAGGTTATACCATCATTTATCTCTATAGATTTCTATACAGAACTATATTAGAGACTCCTCTGGTCAATTACGAAAACTATTATAGCCATCCCAACCATAATCACACCTAGTAATTCGACATGGACACTCTCGTTATCTCGCTTTTTATCCAGAGCCACCTGCATCCCCCAAGTCGACATTGGACTTCTTCATTTTTATGGTGAATCGCCACTACTAAATGCCACCGACGGTTCACATATTGTTTTAGGCTGACTATTCACCTCAAACTCTTCAGATTCTATCTCACGATAGACACCCTGTTACTATTGGTTTCACACACCGATACGACGAAAACAGCATGGATAGAATTCTCATCTACTATTTTCATAATCTACAGAGCACACATAAAAAAAACACCTAGATAATCTAGGTGTTTAAAGTGATTAGTTTTATTAAGTTCAACTACCATAATTTATTAAAAGCTAGTTAATTGTTCCATTACCTTATCAATATCTTCTTTTGTAGTATAACGACCCAAACTAAATCTTACTGCTCCCATAGCTATTTCATCATCAATATTCATAGCTTTTAATATTCTTGAAGGTTCTTTCTTTCCAGAATGACATGCAGAACCAGTTGAAACAGCAATATCATCTAACTCATTTAATACTTCTAATCCATTCATTTCTTTAAAGCTTATATTTAATGTATTAGGAAGTCTTTTCTCAGGATGACCATTAAGAATTATATTATCTTTAAATTCATTAACTAATAAATCATAAAAATAATCTGTTAACTTCTTTAATTTATTACTATTAAGTTCATCATTAGCCACATCACAAGCTTCTCCTAGCCCAACTTCAAAAATAACATTCTCAGTTCCTGCCCGCTTCCCAAACTCTTGACCTCCACCATGAATCAAAGGTTCTATCTCTATTCCTTTTCTAATGTATAAAGCTCCAATTCCTTTCGGAGCATATAACTTATGACCAGCAACTGATAAAAAATCAACTCCTAATTCATCAACTTTCGTAGGAATTTTACCAACTGATTGGGCTGCATCAGTATGTACTAAAATTCCTTTCTTGTGAGCAATTTTACTAATTTCTTTTAGTGGTTGAATTGTACCCACTTCATTATTAGCGTGCATAATTGTAATCAATATTGTTTTATCAGTTATTGCATTGCGAACATCTTCAACATCGACCATTCCATAGGTGTCTACAGGTAAATACGTAATCTCAAAACCCTTCTTCTCCAAATATTTACAAACATTAATTATTGCTGGATGTTCAATTTGAGAAGTAATGATATGATTTCCCTGATCTTGATAAGCTTCAGCTACACCTTTAATAACTGTATTATTTGATTCACTACCTCCACTAGTAAATATTATTTCTTCAGAAGTAGCTCCTAAAAGATTTGCAACTTGACTTCTTGCTTTTTTAACAGCCTTCGCTGCTTTCTTCCCAAGTTCATGATCACTAGAAGGATTACCATATATATCATAAATATATGGTTCCATTGCTTTAGCCACTCTTTTATCTATTGGAGTAGTTGCATTATAATCTAAATAAATCATTAAAGTTCCCTCCCTTATAAATTCTCTTTAAAAGAATTTTAATGTGTCCATTCAATAACTTCAAGTCCTGTCTTCTCTTCAATCAGGTCCTGCATTCTTTTACCAAAAGGACAAGGATAATCAATATCACTAGGTGTTCCCCGCAAAATACAAGAAGCTAAAACAATCTTTTCAGCTCCTCTTTCTTTTAACATTGCTGCTCTTTTAATAGCTTTTTTACCTGGACAGCCACCACAAGTGATTACTCCTACAATATCTACTGGTCCTAATTCTTCAAAACCACCTTTTCCTTCTTTTGCAAAAGATAAACATGTTGTTGCTGGACAATATTCTTCAGTTTGTTGACATCTAATCAAACCTACCTTAATTGACATTATATCTCCTCCTGTTCTTAATATAATGATTTATTTTTCTTCCGAAAGAATCTTCTGTGAAATATCTATTTGTTCTGATAACTGTTCTAACATCACTTCTTTCATAATTTCTAAAGCTTCCACCATCTTAGGACTACAAATTTCATAAAATACATTTAACCCTTCTTTCCTAGTACAAACAATCTTCTTTTCCCGAAGTATTGATAAATGCTGAGAAACATTAGCTGTACTTGTTTCCATTTCTTGAGCTAGTTTACTAACATTCTTTTCTTCATTTAATAAAAGATAAAGAATTTCAATTCTTTTAGGACTAGCAATCGCTTTACAAATTTCAGCATGTAGTTCATATAATCTTCTTTTATTATCCATCTTTAACCCCCTTTATTAGTATTATTTGAATTGTTTTATTTAATAATTAAGTAATTTATTAAATACTTTATTACTGGTTATAATTATATTAAATAAAATAATAAAAATCAATAAATAATAGGTTTGGCTACAAAATGACCGCTATTATCCCCAAAAAATAAAAATAACCTGTCTTAGTGACAGGTCTTAATCCTTTATATTTCAATGCTTTATAAATGGTGGGGATAAGTGGGTTCGAACCACTGACCTCTACGATGTCAACGTAGCGCTCTCCCGACTGAGCTATATCCCCTGGTGCCGGGGGTGGGATTCGAACCCACACGGACACAAAGGTCCACCGGATTTTAAGTCCGATGCGTCTGCCAGTTCCGCCACCCCGGCCTATTTAGTTGATAATTTACAGTTAAAATCTATAAAACAGAATTCAGATAATTTCTATTTTAAGATTTTAATTGTCAATTCTCAATTGTACATTATAAATTATTTAATGGTGCCGGAGGTCGGACTCGAACCGACACGGGCACTAGGCCCACCGGATTTTAAATCCGATGCGTCTGCCAATTCCGCCACTCCGGCTGGAGGTGACACCCGGACTCGAACCGGGGGATGGAGGATTTGCAGTCCTCTGCCTTACCAACTTGGCTATGTCACCAAAGGGAGCGAAAGACGGGATTTGAACCCGCGACCTCCTCGATGGCAACGAGGCGCTCTACCAACTGAGCTACTTTCGCACAAGGGTAGCAAGACCCGGATTCGAACCGGGGACACGAGGATTTTCAATCCACTGCTCTACCAACTGAGCTATCTCGCCACTTCTATGGCGGGGACGACGAGATTCGAACTCGCGATCTCCGGCGTGACAGGCCGGCGTGTTAACCAACTACACCACGTCCCCACAATATTAGTTGACAATTTACAGTGTATAGTTTACAGTTAAAATCTTTACTCAAAATTAAAACAAGATTTTTATGGGTTTGACTTTAACTGTCAATTGTCAATTGTAAACTAGTTTTAATGGTGGGCGAAACAGGGCTCGAACCTGTGACCCCCTGCTTGTAAGGCAGGTGCTCTCCCAACTGAGCTATTCGCCCTAATGGGGTCTCTCTCTTACGCACCGTCTAATAGTATACACAAACAGGGGGCAAAGGTCAAGTATTTTTTTAATTAAAATAGTTGATTAAACTGATTTAAATAGTTCAAACTATTGTTTACTCTCTTAAACTAGTAATTAAAGGTTAAATTAATCACCAATCGTATAAATATCATCATCAATAGTCTTAATGCTCAATTCCTCTCCATTTTTAGCATCGATCTTAACACTATATTTCTTACCTCCACCTTTTACTTCACCAATAAATTCATAACACAATTTCTCTTCTCCTCTTACCTCAGCTAAGGCTAATATAGGTTTTTTAGTTAATTGAAGGTTATTACTTACTTTCTTCCTAGCTTCTTCTTTACTCAATTCTGGTTCTAATTTAGCAGAATCTCTTTTTTCGTGATGAAGTGCATAATCAATCCCATTAAATCCAATCACTTCTCCATTATCCAGTGCTACCTCTACTTTTACTGAATCAGGCTGGATTAACACTCCATTCTGCACCGGAACAAAAGAATTGATCAGTACCCGGTTAAAACTCTTAGCTGACGTAGACATCATATTATCGTAACCGTTATTAGCTAAAAACTCTGTAGCTTTCTTCTTAGCTGTATTATTATCTACTTGTTTATCTCCTACATCTCGCTGGTGTAGCAACCAGACTACTTGTCCTCCTTTTTTAGTTACATCTATTTGGACGACTCTATCCTCATCTTGTTTACTAGTTGCTCTCACAAAATGAGCCGGAAGATTAGCTCTTACAGTTCTTCCGTTTTCCAATTCAACCTGATTTTGGTCTACTACTTCGTAATCATATTGTTCAGGGTTATTAATATACCTTTGGGCAATCTTAGTTGCTTCTTCTTTTCCTACCTCATCTCCATCTAATTCAGATAAACCAGTCACCACATCTTGTTTATTAACCTGCATCACATTATCAGGTACTACTGATTTTAAATCATCTTGAATTCCTGTTAATTCAATCTTACCATCTAATTTAGCTAAACCTGATAAAGGACTAGCGGAATACTCTTTCTCTCCTTTCTCAATATTGATTCTCTTTTTATTATACCATTTAAAATCATTCTTTTCCATTTTATTATGCACTGTCTCTAAATCCTTATTAGCAACTTTGATCTGCTGGCGAAATTTAGCTAGCATCTGTTTTTCTTCTTGCTTTAATGTTCTATCAGCTACTTTACGATCCAGATAATTAGTGTAGCGAGAAACATTATGCAATAATCCTTTTAAATTATCTAAAGCATCACTATTCAAAGGCATACTTCCTAAATCTTCTTGAGCAGAATGAGAGGACTTCCAAGTATTAGATAAGTTAACTGATAAATTATTAGCAGAATCAGAGACTACTAAAGCCCCTAATTCTTCCTCTAAGGAATCAACATTATTATTTAATCCCTGGAATGCATTCTCATATCTATTATTTAATTCACTATTTATCTGGGTTAAAGTAGAGTACTGATCATAACCCCAGTATCCAGTAGCAGCAAGTCCTACTGCTAATACTAAAATCAATAACCATCTTTCATCCAACCAATCAGCAATTCCTTCGTTGTTCAACTTAACCCCTCCTTATTTAGCAAAGATATGTTTCCCTATTCTACGTGTTACTTGTCTAGAATAGATCCAATTTGTCTCCACTTTAGCAGGATTATAATAGTAAATAGATCCATAAGTAGGATCCCAACCACGTAAAGCAGAAAGAGTAGCTCTTATAATCTGATTACTTGGGGTTTCATTCCAGACATGACCCCGAGCTACTGCAGTAAAGGCCCAAGGTTGATAGATGACACCAGAAACTGAATTAGGAAATTTAGAACTATTTACTCTATTCATGATTACTGCTCCAACTGCTACTTGTCCAACTAATGATTCTCCTTTAGATTCGGCATGAATCGTTCTAGCCATTAATCTTGCTTTAGGAGATAAACTCCAGAAGTTTGAGGCAGCAGCTTTAGATTCTTCAATATTTTGGGTTGACCCACTATAATAAACAAACGTACCTGCACCAATTAATAGTAGAACTGCTAAAAATATTCCTATCCTTTTCTTCATTTTATCCTCCCCTATTAATTAATTTCGCTATTATCTTTTGTTTTTAACTTATCTAATATTCACAAACTTATCTTTTCTCTTCATCATCACGCGGAATTTCAGGTGGCTCAGGAGTTGGCCCTTCTCCTTCATCAGACGGACGATAAGGTGAGTGAACAACAGTAATACTATTTAATAAAATCTCTGTCTCTTCTGTTGTATCTCCTGTCGTTCTCTTTTTTCTTAATTCAGCTCGTGGTACTATCACAGTTACTTCATGAGGCTTATCATAGGCAAAACAACGGTCTACATCTATCTCTAATCCATCTAAATTAAGATAAATCTGATCTTGATTTCTACAATCACACTCCCTAGTAAATAAGTTAGCCACTTTTTCTTTTAAAGACTGTACTAAAGAAAAAATCATTTCTAACTCCCTCCTTAGTACAATCTATTCGCCATATCAATTAAGGGTGCAGTTTATTAAATAAAAAATCTCGCAGCTAAAATAGCTGCGAGATGATTGTTTATTATTTCTGATCATTATCATTTAATTTTTCAGCCAATTTCTCTTCGGAAGCCTCAATAATATCCTGTAAACCAGACCGACCTAACTCCATATTATCTGTCTCATTAGCTGGTGAACCTAAAAATACCTGATCGCCAAATCTACCTACTTGCTCAGCCACATCAGCTTTAAAGCTTGTCCATTCGCCAGTTTCTATTTCTGTTGTCGGGAAATTAAAACCTTCTCCTTTTTGCTGCAAACTGATAAAATCACTATCGTGTTCTTCTTTATCCTCTACATCTCTCATTAGTCCTTTATTATTAGCCTGAGACTCCATTTCATCAGCAATATTTATTGCCCCATTAGTTTCCTCTTCTAATTCATCTGCTTCTGGAATATAGTCTTCTTCATTGATTTCATTCTCTTCCATAGAGTATATCTCCTCCTTAAAATTAGTTTATTGTAATCTACACAAAATATAACACTTTCAAATAATTAAAGCCGCCTAGCTCACATGAGCTAGGCGGCTACTAACTACTTTAATTTAATATTCTGGTCTTCTACCTCCACCAAGACCACCATCACCAAGCAATAATAAAATGAGTAATAAAAAGATTAACATCATGTTATTCTCCATGCCATACTCACCCATTATGTATCCCTCCTTTTTAAATTACACTATATATTATTCACCCAAGGAGAAAGTGTGAAAGAAAAATTATTGGCTAGTATTTAGATTAATATTATTGAAATACTTTAAAAAATCACTTTCCGGATCCAATAAAAGAGTGGTTTTATCCTGCATAGTCTTTCTATAAGTCTCCAGAGTTTTAATGAACTGATAGAATTCTGGATCCTGATTATAAGCTTCAGCATAGATCTCTAAGGCTTGAGCATCACCTGCACCGCGAAGTTGGCGAGCTTTCTTTTTAGCTTCAGCCAGAATAATTGTTTTTTCTTTCTCCACTTTAGCACGAATTTCCGCAGCCTGCTGATCTCCTTCTGCTCGATATCTATTAGCTTCTTCTCTTCGGTGAGCATTCATTCGCGAATAGACAGATTGCGCGTTAGCTTTAGGTAGATCAGCTCTTTTAATTCTAACATCTACAACCTCAATCCCTAGACTCTTACTATCCTGATTACTTTTTTTAGTCACCTCGCTCATTATCTCCTTTCGCTCCGGAGAGATTATCTCATCTAAAGTATACTTCCCTAATTCAGCCCTTACTTCGGAATAAACAATATCATCTAACTGAGATTGAGCAGCTGCCATAGTACCTACGCTTTGGTAAAATAACAAAGGATCTTCAATTCGCCACTGAGCGTAATTATTAACTTCTAAATTTTTCTCATCGGCAGTATAAACTACCTTAGGATTTGAATCGTACTCTAAAATCTGCTCTTCAAAATACTTAACGTTCTGAAGCAGGGGAATCTTAAATTTAAGTCCTGGCTCAGTAATTGACTTAACTGGATCTCCAAACTCCAGAACTACTACTTGCTCAGTCTCACTAACAATAAAACAAGTATTAATCAATATAATCCCGATAATACCTAATATAATTATTAAACTTAATTTTTTCATTATTTAACCTCACCTTCTTGCGCCTGGTCTAAATTCAACATTTTAAGAACTCCTTGCGAGTTATTACCTATAATGACTCTATCTAGCTTAGGTAAGACTTCTTCCATAGTCTCTAAATAAAGTCGAGTCCTAGTTACTTGTTTACCAGACTTATACTTTTTCAATAATTTATTAAAGCGAGCAACATTACCTTCAGCTTCAGCAATCCGTTCCGCTTTATCAGCTTCAGCTTTCTTTATAATCTTAGCTGCTTCTCCTTTAGCTGTCGGAATCACCTGGCTTCTATAAGCCTGAGATTGATTCACCTTGGTATGTTTATCTTCTTTAGCACTTGCTACATCTCTATAAGCTTCTTCAACAGGTTGAGGAACTGATACATCTTGAAATAGAAAATTATTAACATGAAGTCCAGACCTGTAATCATCTAATATTCCCTGTAGTAACTCCTTAGCTTCTAACTGGATTTGACTCTTCTTTTTAGTTAGGACATCCTGAATTCCATTCTGGCCTACCACCTGACGTAAGGCAGCTTCTGCAGCATCCTGGATTGTATCATTAGGATTTTTAATCCAGAATAGATACTGAATCGGATCTTTGATTTTATACTTAATTACAGCTTCAGCCGAAACAATTGCTAAATCGCCAGTTAACATTAAAGATTCATCCTTATTTTTCTCATATTTAGCAGGAGGACCAGAGTCAATAGTTCTAAATCCTAATTCAATTCTTCTCATTTGAGTTACTTTAGGAGTGTAGGCGGTCTCAATAGGATAAGGTAGGTGATAATGCAAACCTGACTCTACCTGTCGTGTAAACTTACCAAATCGAGTTACAACTCCTATCTCTTTAGGGCCAACTTTATAGATTCCAGTAGCTAAGTAGATAAGTACTAACACCAGTAATATAATACTAATCGGTAACTTACCTAGAGAAAAACGAGGCCCAGTCTCCTTCTTGGTAGCAGTCGATTCTCCACTATCATTAATATCAATCACTTCTTCTTCCTCTTCTAGTCCTTGATCAGTAAATAAAGTCAATATATCATCCCAAAAACTCATTTAATCACTTCCTTTTGTTAGATGTTGTCAGTCATGTGCAAATGGTTTCTATTACGGAAGGTCTGTTTTCTAGACCTGTAGGGTGTGTCGTGAGCTAATTCAAAACCTTTAAATTCATTCCGTAAAAATAAAAGTTACTCGGAAAAAAAGCTACTTTGTAGCTTTTCCGAACTAGCTGTTGAATTTTTATTGCTAACTTTTTATTAAAAAGTAAAGCAATATATCAATAATTTAAGAGGTCATACATTACTTCTACTATAAAAAGACTTAATTTCCTTGAAAAATAAAGAAATTGCTTAAGTATTCTCCACAAAAAAATAAAAAAGCACACCCTACTAGTAGGCATGCTTAAACTTAACGACAAACTATACTTATTGGCACCGAAAATATATATGTATCTGTGAAATAAAATTTAATAATCAAACTAACAACTTATAATTAAATATGGTGCCGAGGGTGGGATTTGAACCCACACGGACAAGAGCCCATAGCGCCCTCAACGCTACGCGTCTGCCAGTTCCGCCACCTCGGCTCCTTTGTATTATACCATACTTTTAAAAAAAGTCAATATTAAACTACTAATTCTCCTGGCAGTACCAATTGCACACTATCAGCATCAAAGTAGTAATTCTCAATCCCAATTGGTAATTTATCAATCAACATAATTCGTTGGCTTTTAACTATCGGGCTTTCTCTATCTATATCCAACTTATCAGCTAAGAAGGCATTAGCCTCTTCTACCTGAATAATATTATTCTTAAACTTGAGGTTATTAACTCCTTTATTTCCAAATAACTCATATAATGAATCTAGATTACAAATTCGATCTTGATTGATATCAGAACTTAAATAAGTAATAACTTCTTGTAAACCATAAGCTTCGTTATCAATCATCCGTACCTGAACTATCTTATATAACTCTTCTTCTTCATCAGTCTGAACTAACTCATCAAACTCAAAATCATCAATCTGTTGTAGTTTGACATCACTAGCAGCCACTTCTCCATCCTGCCGTAGTAATTGAATAGTAGCTTTCTGTAAGTCAGCTTCTCTACCTGACAAACGTTGTTCCATATTCCGAGCGTATTTTTCTCTTAACTCCATTAGTGAAATATTGGCTTCAGATAAAATAGTCCGGACATACCGCGGAGTAGTCTCCACTCGCTCAGCAATATCACTGATCTTCAAAAAAGGATCATGGCGAGCAAAATTAATAATCTGTTCTTTTTTAGTTAAGTCTTCTGCTTGCATAGCTAACACTCCTTTAATTGAATTGATTAGTCTGTTATCTATTATTTCTAACTTATGGTATTTTATACATCCAAAAAAAGAAAAAAGCAACCAGCTAAAGCTGGTTGCCTACTAACTATCTTTATTTTCTTTATCTATTATTGCTGACTAGGATCTAACCAAACATTTGTTAAAGGTAAAGAAACTTGTGGCGTAAATACATAATTATTAACAAATGTCTTTTCTAGATAAGGGGTGGAATAATAATAAACTGGAATCCACGGTGCATCATTCATAATCTGCTCTTCAATCTTTTGGTAAAGATCAAGTCGTTCTTGCCCCGGCTTCATCTTAACAGCCTTTTCTAACATTTGATCAACTTCTTCATTTTTATAAAAAGCGCCATTACCACCTGGTCCTGCATTATCAGAGTGGAATAAGACTCGTAAGAAGTTATCTGGATCAGGATAGTCTCCAATCCAGCCAAATCTAAACATATCAGTCTTACCTTTATCCACCTTTTGGATATAAGTACCCCAGTCCATATTATTTAACTCAACATCAACTCCAATATTTTTGAGGTTACTCTGGATTGCTTCTGCGACATTTTGGTGAGTCTTACTAGTATTATAGGCTAACTCATAAGTACCTGGTAAGCCATCTTCGTAACCAGCTTCCTTTAGCAGTTCTTTAGCTTTGTTTATATCATTTGGATAGCCTTCTAAATCTTCATTATAACCAGGCATTCCTGGCGGTAAGATACTAGTAGCTGGCTTAACTAATCCATCTCTAACTACACTAGCAATTACTTTCTTATTGACAGCATAATTAAGTGCCTGTCTTACCTTTTTATTAGTAAATGGTTCCTTCTGTGTATTAAAACCAATGTAATAAATTCCTAGTCTGTTATTTAGAGTATACTGATCAGCAAATTCACCTTTAGGGTCTGTCACTCGATCAATCTGTCCCGAAGGAATATCACCTTGGATCATCACATGAATATTACCTTGTTCATACTCGGCAAAAGAAGATGAACCTTCAGTAATAATTCTATAATTAACTTCATCTAGATAAGGTCGATTATCTACATAATAATCTTCATTCTTTTCTAAAACAACTTTATTATCATGTTTCCAACTAGCAAATTTAAATGGTCCAGAACCTACTGGATTCTGTTCAAAGTCTTCCCCTTTTTCTTGGACTGCCTCTTTAGGAACAATACTTGCATTCTCCATACATAACATAGATAAGAATGGAGTAAATGGCTCTTGTAAAGTGATCTTTACTGTATACTCATCAACAGCTTCTAAACCTGTTACTTGGTCAGCTTCACCTTCTTGGAAAGCTTGAGCTCCTTCTACTCTCTCAAATAACCAAGCCCGCTCGGATTTTGTCTCTGGATCTAATAAACGAGTAAAAGAGTAAACAACATCTTTTGCTGTTATCTCTCTGCCATTATGGAACTTAGCTCCTTCTCGTAATTGGAAAGTCCATTCTACACCTTCGTCACCTACACTCCAGTCTTTAGCAATTGCAGGTGCTACTTCTAAGTCTTCATTATACTGGACTAACCCATCAAAAATATTGCGGATAACTCTACTAGAAGTAGTATCAGTAGTATGAGCTGGATCTAATGTCGGTGGATCAGAGGCTAAACGAGCTTGAAAAGTACCTCCTTGCTTATCTGCTTCAGTTACTTGTTGTTGCTGTTCTTCTTGCTGTTGGTCTTGTTCAGCCTGCTGATTTCCTCCACAACCAACTACAGCAAAAGCTAGTAAAAACAATATTGCCACTAAACTTAATGATTTTTTAAACATATGCTTACTGCTCCCTCCTCAAATTAAATTGTTCATCTGATTTATGTAATCTTCTTGTGAACTACTTATAAATATAGTATATTATAACCTGGTTTCCCTGTCAAACAACCAACTAATTAAAAATAAAAAGTAGCTGTCACTGACAGCTACTTTTTCTAGTCCACTAAATGACAAGCTACAAAATGGCCTGCTTCTTGTTCAATAAACTCGGGCTCTTGTTGCTGGCAGATATCTGTAGCAAAAGGACATCTAGTATGGAAAGTACATCCTGTTGGAGGATCTATCGGGCTTGGCACATCCCCCTCTAAAATTATTCTATCTCGTTCAACCTCAGGGTCAGCAACAGGAATAGCTGATAACAGTGCTTTAGTATAAGGATGTAATGGATTATCATATAATTCATCCCTAGATGTTAATTCGGCCATCTTCCCTAGATACATCACTGCTACCCGATCACTAATATGGCGGACTACACTTAAATCATGAGCAATAAAAATATAAGTTAAATCCAATTCTTGTTGCAAATCCTCTAGTAAATTAAGCACCTGAGCCTGAATAGAAACATCTAAAGCAGATACTGGCTCATCACAAACGATGATCTTGGGATCCACTGCTAATGCTCTAGCAATTCCAATTCTTTGCCGTTGACCTCCACTAAATTCATGGGGATATCTTTCCGAATAATTAGTCTGGAGTCCTACCTTATCCAAAAGCTCTTTAACTCTTCTCTCTTTTTCTGGTCCACTAGCCAAACCATGAATCTCCATTGGTTCCCCAATTATCTCGCCTACTGTCATCCTAGGATTCAAGGATGCATAAGGATCCTGAAAGATCATTTGCATTTCTTTACGCAGATTCCGCATTTCTTGCTTAGGTAAGTCATGGATATTCTGACCTTCAAAGATCACTTCACCTTCTGTAGCCTCTAATAAACGCAATAAGACTTTACCTGTTGTTGATTTACCACAGCCTGATTCACCTACTAAGCCTAACGTCTCGCCTCTTTTAACAGCAAAATTCAATCCATCAACTGCTTGGACATCATTAACATGTCTATTAAAAATCCCACCTGTAATAGGAAAGTGTTTCTTTAAATTATTAACCTGAAGAATACTGTCTGTCATTCTATCACCTCCTACTCACTCTTAAGATCTAATTCCTGCCATCTCCAACATCTAACTACATGATCATCTTGGACAGTTTCTAATTGAGGTTCTTGTTCCCAACATTTATCTTGCACATAATCACATCGATTAGCAAATTTACAACCTTGCGGAAAACTAAACGGATCAGGCACTATCCCCTTAATTGGTTCTAACCGATGATCTTGACCTTTAATATGCGGGATAGAATTAATTAATCCTTTGGTATAAGGGTGTTCTGGATCTTTAAATAAGGTCTTAACCTCAGCTTGTTCTACAACTCGACCACCATACATAACTGCTACTTTATCTGCTACCTCAGCTATAACTCCTAAATCATGAGTAATCAACATAATAGCCGTATTAAATTCATCCTTTAGATCCTGCATTAACTCCAAAATTTGGGCTTGGATAGTTACATCTAAAGCTGTAGTCGGTTCATCTGCTATCAATAGCTCTGGATTACAAGATAAAGCCATAGCTATCATTACTCTCTGTCTCATTCCGCCACTTAACTGGTGGGGATGTTCAGTAACTCTTTCTTCTGGAGAAGGAATGCCTACTTTCTCCAGCATTGTAACTGCTTTATCCACAGCCTGTTCTTTTGTTATATCTTGGTGTAACTGCAATGTTTCTGCAATCTGATCTCCAATTGTATAGACCGGATTTAAAGAAGTCATTGGTTCCTGAAAAATCATTGAAATCTGATTCCCGCGAATTTCTCGGATCTCAGCAATTGACTTATCCAGCAAGTCTTCATTTTTAAACTTGATTTCTCCACCTGCTATCTCACCAGGAGGAGTGGGGATCAATTGCATAATTGAGGCAGCTGTTACACTCTTACCAGAACCTGACTCGCCTACTACCCCTAATGTCTCTCCGGTTTTAATATCCAAACTAACTCCATCTACTGCTTTTACTGTTCCTTGATCAGTATGAAAATAAGTCTGTAACTGGTTAATATCTAAAATGGTATCTGACATCTTCTCCCCTCCTAATCCTTCATCTTAGGATCTAAGGCATCCCTTAGTCCATCACCAAATAGATTAAAGCCTAACACTGTAATCATAATTGCTGCTCCGGGAATTAACATCATTCTAGGTTCGCCTCTTAAAAACTGACGCCCAGTATTGATCATTAGTCCCCAACTTGGTTCTGGCGGTTGAGCACCTAATCCTAAGAAACTCAATCCTGCTTCAGATAAAATTGCTCCGGCTACTCCTAAAGTAACAGTTACAATAATCGGAGCTAAACAATTAGGAAGCAGATGCTTAAAGATGACTCTAAAGTCAGATGCTCCCAAAGATTGAGCTGCTTCAACATATTCTTCCTCTTTTAAGGACATAATTTGGCCTCGCACAATTCTAGCTAATCTAGGCCACCCAAGAATCCCTAAAGCTAGAACTACTTTATCTATTCCTGGATCCTGAAAGACAGACATAACAGCAATTACAAATAATAAAAAGGGAAAAGCTAAAAATACATTAATCAAATAAGAAACAAGATCATCAACTAAACCACCATAATAACCACCAATAGCCCCTAGGGTAATCCCAATAACTAGGGCAATCGCTTGCGTAGCAAAACCAACAAATAAAGAAATACGGGCTCCATAGATAATTCGACTAAAAATATCCCTACCTAACTTGTCTGTACCAAAGAGATGAGTCCAACTAGGTCCTTGCAAGGATAACTCCACTTTCCCATCCTCCATTACTGGTGAATAATAAGGATCATAGGGAGCAATTACTGGGGCCAAAGCTGCTACTATAAAGAGAAAAATAGTAACCCACAAACCAAGCATTGCTAGTTTATTCTTCTTCAGTCGCCGCCAAGCATCTCGCCAAACACTATGCACTTCAGCCTCTTTATCCTGTTTTGTCGCCTTTGTCGAATCTTGCTTTATCTCTCTTTGCGCCACATTAGTACCTCCTTTACTTAAATTTAATCATAGCGAATTCTAGGATCTAAAAAGCCATAACTGACATCAACTATTAAATTAATTACAATAAATATAGTTGCTAAGAATAAGACAGTTCCCTGGATTAAAGGAAAATCACGCTTCATTACAGCATCTACTGCCAAACGACCTAAGCCAGGCCAAGAGAAAGTAGTTTCCGTTAGTACTGCTCCTCCTAATAAAAAGCCTAACTGGGTTCCGATGACTGTAATCACAGGAATTAAAGCATTCCGTAAACCATGCTTTAAGATAACTACCTTTTCTGCTAAACCTTTGGCTCGAGCTGTCTTGATATAATCTTTATTAATTACTTCTAACATACTTGATCTAGTCATCCGCGCAATTCTAGCTGCTTGTAAACCTCCTAGAGCTACACTAGGCAAAATCAAGTGTTGCCAACTACCATATCCTCCTACAGGCAATAAATCTAAGTTTAAAGCGAAAATCCAGATTAAAATCATCCCTAAAAAGTAGACTGGCATAGAGATACCTACCATAGCAAATAACATAAAGAGATAATCCCAGATACTATTCGGGAATACAGCAGAGACAACACCAGCAGTGACTCCTACTAAAATAGCAAAAATCATCGCTCCTATAGTCAGCTGGGCTGTAGCCGGCACTCGCTCCATGATGATATCCAGCACAGGACGATTACTAGTAAAAGACTTACCAAAATCAAACTTAAATATTCTACCTACAAATCTAAAGTACTGCATGTACAACGGATCATTAAGGCCCATCTCTTCTCTGATCATCTCTATAGTATCTTCGTCGGCATGTTGGCCCATAGCAATTCGGACTGGATCACCAGGTACAAAGACAAAGTTAAGCAAAAAAGTTATAGTAGCAATTCCAATTAGAATAGGTACTATCATAAGAGTTCTTCTAACTATATAGGTCAGCACTATCTTCACCTCACTTTTATTTGTAAGAATAATTAAAATTTTATAAGAAAACATAGGTCAGTTATCTAAGTAAACTTATTATGAAATACTAAGATATTAGATCCCTCCTGCGCTATATTTTAACATAAACCTAACATCCATTAGCAAAATTCTATAATATAATAATTTTATCTTAGTTCTTATAGTTTGTCAAACCAGTCTTATCCAACATTATTTGGCTAGTTTATAGCTTATTTTCTGGTTTAAGAATCATAGATAAACTGATACCTGTGATAAACTTTAAGCACTTTATCAACATAACCTCTAGTCTGAGAAAAAGGGATCTTATCAATATTCTCCTCTTTTCCATCCCATTTATCAGTCTGTAACCACTGATCAACATTACTCCATCCTCCATTATAGGCTGCTAAAGTTATAGCTAGATTACCTTTAAACTTATCCTGTAACCAGTTCAAGTACCAACAACCATATTTAATATTCACCTTAGGATCATATAAATCAACAGCCTGAAAACTATCATCACCTATCATTTCAGCAATCCACCTGCCAGTTTCAGGCATAATCTGCATTAATCCTCTAGCCCCTTTATCAGAGGTAGCTTGAGGATCAAACTTGCTTTCTGTATAAATAATAGCTGCTATTAAATAAGGGTCCAAATCATAGTCGGCAGCTTCCTGAAATACAATATCCTGATATACAAAAGGATAAACTAATTTTAAAATAGCTTTATAATGTAAAATTAAAACAGTGAATAATAAAAGAACTAAACAGAACAACAAAATTTTTTTTAAGTTTAAGTACACTATTAACACTCCTAGCAAACGTAACATTTATCTGATTTATATGTTGATTACTATCTTCTTTATGCACCTTAAACTGTTATTTGAGCTCTTACTTGCTGCCAACTCTCTTTAACTTTCTGCTGTAATTCTTCTCTAGACCCTTGATTAGTAATAATCCGATCAGCATACTTCTTCTTTTCATCTAGTGGCATTTGAGAGTTTATCCTTTGTAGGGCGCTCTGGTAACTAAAATTTTCTCTAGCCATTAAACGTTTAACCTGCAGCTCCTGTGTTATATAGACTAACCAAATTCTATCAAATAGATCCATCATCTCGGCCTCAATTAAAAGAGGAACCTCCACAACAACTAATTTATCAGTAGCTATTTGCTCCATCTCTTCTTTGATTTGAGCAATAATAAACGGGTGAATGATCTCCTCTAACTTCTGCCGCAAGTGATCATTAGCAAAGACTACTTCCCCTAATTGTTTCCGATCAATCTGACCATTAGATAATCTTATTTCAGTCCCAAACTCGTCTCCAATCTGCTGTTGTAGTTGACTATTAGCATCTATTAACTGATGTGCAATCTTATCGGCATCTATAACTTCAACTCCCCATTCTCTTAACAAGTCTGCAACTGTACTCTTACCACTTGCAATTCCACCAGTCAATCCGATTCTCATTACTATCGCTCCTTTTTAAAATAATTTTGTTAATCCTAATAAAATTAGAATAATCCCCGGTAGTAATCTTATCTGCGGGCCAAACCGATTGATAGTTACCTGCTGCCCAATATATAATCCCCCAGTCAGTAAAGTGAATTTACAAATAGTTACCAATAAAGCACTTACTAACGGCTGATAACCTACCATAGCTGCCCCAATCCCTGCTCCAAAGGCATCTAACGCTAAAGCAACACCTAAAAAGACTGCCTCCTTGTTACTAATAGCTCCTGAATAATCCAGATCAGCTTTAACTGGCTTATGAAGGATATTAATAATCAACCCTAGTGATTCAATCTGTAAGCTAATAAGTTCTCTGGGACTTTGCTCTAATTCACTTCTCTTTTCAGTAGCCACCAAATTATGTAAGGAATCATAGAATAACCAGCCTCCGATCCCTACCAAAACTGCCCCACCTAACTTAGTCGTCCAGACAGGTGATAAGAATCGGCTTAATAGACTACCTAAACTCATAGCAAGTAAAATAGTAACTCCCGAAGCAATACTGATAATTAAGATAGCCCAGTAACTAATTTCTATCTTTTTTAAACCATAAGTAATCCCTGCTACAAATCCATCTAAACTAATAGCCAAAGCCAAAACAAATATAGCTGTTAAATTCATAGATTTCCCTCCCACTTAATACCTATAACTAGCATATGATCAGAGAGGGAGCTATGTGATTAAATGGCTGCTGACCACAAATTATAATACTCTTCAAGTTCTTCTTGGATGGTTTCGTATTCTGCAGTTAACTTAGTTACTTCCTCAGGATCAGTTCCAGCTTGATTTAACTTAGCTTCTATCTCTTCTAGCTTAGTTTCTAACTCCATAATCTTAGTTTCTAGCTCTGCAAAATCAATTTCTGGTTCACTATCAGATGTTGACTCCTGGTTAGCCTGTTGGTTACTTCTTGGCTCTTCCTCTGCTTGTTGCTTAGCCTTCTTTTGCGCTGCTAATTTTTGTTGGTATTCTTCGTAGTAAGCAGAATAATTGCCCTCATACTCAACTAAACTATTCTCTTCTAAAGCAAAAATTTGATCAACTAATTTATCTAGAAAGTAACGATCATGAGAGATAACTAACAGAGTACCAGGATAATTCTGTAGTGCTTCCTCTAGTCTTTCTTTAGATTTAATATCTAAGTGATTAGTAGGCTCATCTAATAATAATAAATTCAAATCTTGAATTGATAGTTTAGCTAACGTTAAGCGGGCCTTTTCTCCACCACTAAGGGTAGCTACTTGTTTAAAGACATCATCTCCTTGGAATAAAAAGGGACCTAAAATATCTCTAGCCTGACTATCTGTTATATTTTTTACTTTTTGTAATTCCTCAATTAAATTATAATCAGGATCTAAATCTGTATGCTCCTGGTCATAATATCCCAACTTAACTTTAGACCCTAGTTTAATTTGGCCTTGATCAACTTCCTCTCTACCTAGCAGTGATTTGAATAAAGTTGATTTTCCACTGCCATTAGGGCCAACTAAGGCTGTCTTCTGCCCGCGGTATAATTTAAAGCTGATCTCATCTAATACTAATTCATCAGGATAAGATTTAGTCAAATCAGTTACTTCTAAGACCTGCTCACCGCTGACAGTATCACAAGTAAATTCAATCTGCGGGTGACTAAGACTCGGTGGTGGGGGAATCTTCTCCATTTTATCTAACTTCTTTTGCCGGCCTCGAGCTTGTTTAGACTTTATCCCGGCTTTATACTTTCTGATAAAATCTTTCATCTCTTTAATCTTCTTCTGTTGTTGTTCGTACTCCCGCTGCCAAGTCAATAATCTATGTTCTTTTTCCGTAGTATAAAAAGAATAGTCTCCTTTATACTCCTCAAATCTCCCTTTTTCTAACTCCCAGATCCGATCAATTACCTGATTTAAAAAGTAACGATCATGAGAAATAATAACTACAGCCCCTGGATAATCAGCTAAATATCCTTCTAACCATTCTTTAGCAGCTAGATCAAGATGATTTGTTGGTTCATCTAGCAGTAATAGGTCAGGTTGCTGTAATAATAATTTTGCTAAAGCTGCTCTTGTCTTCTGGCCGCCACTAAAGTTAGCTAATTGCCTTGTAAAATCACTAGTACTAAACCCTAAACCTTTTAGTACCCCTTCTATCTGGCTTTCTATCTGATAACCATTATCAGCTTCGTATTCTTCGCGTAACCTACTGTAGCGTTTCATAACCTTATCCAACTCTGCCCCAGTAAGTTGGCCCATTTTAGTCTCTAACTCGGCCATTCTTTCTTCTAACTTAAATAAATCAGCAAACACACTTAACATAGTTTGGTAGAGAGTTGTTTCTAACTCTAGATCAAGATTCTGGGCCAAATATCCAATCTCTAAATGATTACTAGTAATCATTTCACCTTGATCAAGATACTCTTTCCCAGCTAAAATCCGGAGCAGAGTAGACTTACCTGTACCATTGGCCCCAATCAATCCAATCCGATCTTGCTTTTGAATCTGCAACGAAATATTCTGAAAAATTATCTGCTCTGGATACCGTTTACTTCCTTCTCGCAACTGTAAAAAAGACATATCTATTCCTCCTGACACTTAGGACAAAAATAAGAACTACGTCCGCCTACTTTAATTTTTTCTAACAGACTACCACACCGTTGACATTCTTCTCCTTCTCGATCATAAGCCCGCAGATGGTCCTGGTAACTGCCAGCCTGACCGCTAGCATCGACATAATCCCACTTAGTCGTCCCCCGATGTTCAATCCCTTCACTTAATACCTGCTTGATAGCTTTAAATAATCTCTCTATTTCTTGCTCCTCTAATTGATCAGCTGTCTGCAAAGGATGAATCTGAGCAATGAAAAGCGCCTCATCAACATAAATATTACCTAACCCAGCTAAAAACTTCTGATTTAAGAGTAAAGGTTTAATTCTGCCCCGCCGAGTAGAAATCATTTTCTTAAACTGCTCAAGGGTAAACTCTTCAGCTAATGGTTCAGGGCCTAGTTTAGTTAAACTGCCTGCATTAGTTAAGTCTTGGACTAAATAAGTCCTGGTAAACTTTCGTTTACTACCTAACCTTAATTCATCACCATCTTGAAACTTAAATAGAATATAATCATACTTATCTAACTCATCCTCTTGGCTAGCATAGACTAACCGCCCAGTCATCCTAAGATGAGTAACTAGTGAATAACCAGTATCCAACTCAATAATAATATATTTCCCTCTTCGTCTAACTTCTTCTATTCTACAACCTGGTAGGAGCTCTTGAAACTTCTCAGCGCTAGGATAAGCAATTAACTTTTCGTTCTTCACTTCTACTTGTGTGATTTCCTTCTCTAAAATAAAATCTTGTAGAGTATCCACTACTGTCTGTACTTCTGGCAGTTCAGGCATCTTAATTCCTCCAGTTTTATATAATTAACAGTTTATAATTTACAATTTACAGTTAAAATAAAATAAACAACCAAAATTATAATTCTTCTTCAGAAAAAATTTGCTCCCAAAGTTGAGGATGCTCCTGACGTAAAGAAACAGGTTTAAAATCATGATTAACAAAGGGATGAACTGTAGTAGCAGTTACTAATAACTCTTCTTCATTATATACTTGGTACTCAAAAGTTATTGTAACCCGTTTTAGCTTTTTAATTTTGACAATTATTGTTATTAAATCATCATACTGAGCTGGTCGGTGGTAGTTACAATTAACTTCAGAAACAGGAAGTAAGACCCCTGCCTCTTCTAACTGACTATAACTAACTCCTTGCTGGCGGAGATATTCTGTTCTAGCTACCTCTAACCAGTGAAGATAATTAGCATGATGGACTACCCCCATCTGATCTGTTTCACAGTATCTAACTCGCAACTGATGTGTATATTCAGCCATTAAACTCTCCTTTCCCTAACAAAATACTTTTTCTGTTAAAGCCACTAATTTATTATAGTTTAAACTTTCTTTTCTAGAAATCAAAGTACATTCCTGAAGATGTTCTTCTCGCCAGGAATTCCATTTATCATAGATATCTGTTACATTATTGATTAGCACATTTACTTCTGATAATTTTTTCATTCCTAACTTATGAAAGTTCGCTGAACCTATAAAGAAAGCCCGCCTATCTAGGCACATAAACTTAGAATGAACCATTCTGTCTGATAAATAAACCTTAAGATTCGAATTAGTCTCAGCAATCAACTTCTCTAATACACGTTGGTTTAAAGCCTGTTGAACATTGGCTTCCTTAGAGGTTATGATAGTTACATTAACCCCTCGGTGGGTAAGTTCAATAATCTTATCTGTAATATCCGGATCCCCAAAATAAGCCATCTCGATATCTACTCTATAATTTGCTTGATCTAGTAAGTCTAATACTTTCGGTTTGATCTCATAACAATTCTGCTCCCGAAGATTAAAGTAAAACTCAAGATCTTGATTATCAGCAGGAAGCTGGTTACCAGCTAATCGCTCTGTAAAATAAGCAATTAACTGGTCACCAGCAAGTTTAATCATATAGTCTTCATACTTTTTTCCTTGACTATCATGATTCTTATCTCCAATATTCATCCCACCTAAAATCAATACTTCCTGATCAAAGACAAAGAATTTAGAATGGTCATAGCGCTCCTGGTTAAATTTAATTGTAATCTGCTCATGCTCTAACATCCGATGTAATCTTTTATTGACAACCTGCTTTTTAGAACATTTATTATCCCTATAGTATAATAGAGATAAAATACACTCTTTAATAGACAAACAAATATCCTTTTGTTTATGGAAAAAACTCTGCTTTTGCTGTTCTATTTTCTCAAATACAGAACCAGCTTTATCCTTGACAATCTCTACTGTAACTCCTCTATCAGCAGCTTTAAGCAGCTCTTCGGCTAGCAAATTCCCAATATTATCATCACGCCAGATATACATGCAGATATAGATCGAATCCTCGGCTGTTCTAATCTGGTGAATTATTTCTGAAAAAGCTTCTGTATCATTAATCAATAATTCTTTCTCCATTGTTAATACCTGCCTCCATAAACTAAGTAAAGTTTTTAGTTCTAGTTAATTGCCACTAATAGATAACTCCTTAACCTTAAAAGTGGGACTCCCAAAGGAACCAAGCATCGGATTAAAAGTCAAATCACTCCCCAATTGTTCTATATCTTGTAAAAAGTCAATTAAGTTACCTGCAATTGTGATTTCACTAACTGGCTGGGCAATCTCTCCCTCTTTAATCCACTGACCTGTAGCCCCAACAGAGAAATCACCGGAAATAGGATTGGCCCCTCCAGTTACTAAACCAGAAACTTTATGGACATAAAATCCATTTTCTACTCCAGCTATAATATCTTTAGGTTCTGTATCACCTGGAGCTAAATAAAAGTTACTAGCTGAAACACTAGGAATTCCTTTGTAACCACCTCGGTTACCATTTCCTGTAGACTCTACTCCCTCTTTATAAGCTGTATAAGTATCATATAAATAATTAGTTAAGACCCCATCTTTAATTAACTCCGTAGCTGAACAAGGTACTCCTTCATCATCAAAGGGAGCAGTAGCTAATCCTTCCTCTAAGGTACCATCGTCAATAATATTTACCTCTGGCGCAGCTACTTGTTGTTTTAATTTATCAGCAAATAAAGACCTCCCCTTTTGGACTGCTTCAGCTGTTAGAGCTTGGGCCAACACATACATAAACATACTTCCTATCTCTGGCGTAAAGACAACTGGAGCTTGCTGGGAAGTAACTGGCTGACCTCCTAATAACTTAATAGCATTTTCGCTAGCTTCCTGACCTTTAGCAACTGGGTCTAGCTCCTTTAAAGTATCACCATAAGCAATAGCAGTTCCGGTCTGTTGTTCTGTTTCATTTTTAGCCAGCACATATAGATAGGCATAACAACCATTGCCCCGATAACTCTCATCCAATCCCTGCGAGGTAACAATTCTAATCTCTGTATCATAGTCTCCATAGTTAACATTAATAACTGAATCAATCTGGTTACTATAATCTAAAGCTGCCTCTTCCATCTGTAAGGCTAAATCAATCTTAGCTTCAAGCTTAGTCTCCTCTAACTTAGAATTATAAATCTTAAGCTCCGGATAGTCAAAGTTACCTTCTGGTAATTGGCGATTTTCATCTGCAGTAGCAAACTGAGCATTAGCAATTGCTTCAGCAATTACTTCCTCTAAGGCATCAGCTCTAAAGTCAGCTGTATAAGCAAATCCCATCTGATTATTCTTAAAGACTCTAATACCTAAACCTCTAGCATGAGAAGATTCTAAAGATTCAACCTGCCCATTATAAACTTTTAAATCATTTCGTTGTGATTTCTGATAATAAAGCTCTACTTCATCTGCACCTTGATCTTGGGCTTGAGCTACTAATCCAGCTAAATCTAACTCGTCCATAATTATTCACCTTTCCTTTCTGTACCACCAACAGTAATCTGATCAACTAATAAAGTCGGTTGCCCTACTGCTGCCGGGATACTTTGACCACCTTTACCACACATCCCTGGGGCCAACTCCAAATCATTACCGACCATCGAAATATTCTGGAGTACATCTATTCCGGTACCAACTAAAGTAGCACCTCTAACTGGTCTATCAAGCTGACCATTTTTAATTAAATATCCTTCAGCTACTGTAAAGACGAATTCTCCTGTAGCCGGTTCTACCTGGCCCCCACTTAGCTTCTTAGCATATAATCCATCATCAACTGCAGAGACTATTTTATCTGGATCACTTTCCCCAGGACTAATAAAGGTATTAGTCATCCGCGGTAGTGGTAAATTACGATAGGAACTTCTTCTGCCGTTACCAGTTGATCTTCTTTCTTCATTCTTAGCTCGTTTTCTATCATACATATAATCCTGTAGAATACCATCTTTAATTAAAACTGTTCGCTGGGCTGGAGCACCTTCATCATCAACATTAAAAGAACCCCAAGCATTCTGGACTGTAGCATCATCAACTGCTGTGACTACCGAAGAAGCAACTTGTTCTCCTACTTGATCAGCAAAGACAGAAGATCCTTTTTCAATAGCATCTGCCTCTAAACCATGGCCACAGGCTTCATGGAATAACACCCCACCAAAACTATTATTGATTACAACTGGCATCTGCCCCGAAGGAGCTGGATCAGCATCTAACATCGTTACAGCTTCTCTAGCAGCCTCCTGACCTATAGAGCGGGGGTCAGATTCTGAAAATACCTCAAATCCTTTGTGTAAGCCTGGCCCTTCTGTACCTGTCTCAATTCTACTTCCATCACTAGCTACTGCTTTAACGCGCATTCTAGTTCTAATTCGTTCATCTTCTACTAGTAAGCCCTCTGAATTAGCAATCTGGACTTGTTGTTGATAATCATAGTAACTAATCTGAACTTGCTTTATGCTAGTAGCATACTCTAGAGCAGCTGCATTAGCTTCTGTTACATAATCCACTTTCTTCTTTTTGGCCACCTGATCAGGTCTGATCTCAATTGGATGGCTATTTGGAACCTGTTTAGTAGTTAAATCACTAACAGTTATCTGCTGATCGCCTTGGCTTGCTAAACCAGCCACCTTAGCTGTCTCTAACAGAGAATCTTTGCTTAAATTATCAGTATAGGCATAAGAAATCTGCTGCCCACTTAAGACTCTAACTCCAACTCCCAGATCATAACCAGTCTTAACCCGTTCTAGATTTGAGTCTTCTAAACTTAGAGCATTACTCTTTTTATTCTCCCAAAAGACTTCTGCAAAATCACCACCTGCTTGTAAGGCAGTATTTAAAATCTGCTCTATCAATTTCTGAGATAGCATTAAATCAACTCCCTTCGGACAATCGATTTACAGTTTTCCAAATGTATCACTTATAGTTTACTAGGCAAGAGTTTTCTCACTTCCTAAATTTTTTCAAACTCATCTACAGCTCACTGCTTAAAAATAAGGCTAACCTAATTTAATGTCCTCCAAATTAGGCAATCCAAGCCTTATTTTTACTCCAGCTCGCTAAGATTCGTTACTAAAAAAATTCAAATGTCGTTGTGAAAATCTTACCTAGTAATTGCAAAAGATGTATTTCAACAAAAATTACTTGGAAATAGCTCATAATTATATTGCTTACTCAATTTCCTCCATCTGATCCCAGTTGGCCCCTAGCTTAGCATCAACTTTAAGGGGCACATCTAAATCAACTGTCTGCTCCATCTGCCCAGTAACTAATTCTGTTACTTCTTCAATCTCTTGCTCAGGTACTTCTAGAACTAACTCATCATGCACCTGTAATAAAATATCACTGGCTAAATCTTGTTCTGCTAAAGCATCAGCTACATCAATCATTGCTAATTTCATAATATCAGCTGCACTACCTTGGATAGGAGTATTAATTGCTGTTCTTTCGGCAAACTGGCGTTTATGATAATTACGACTATTGATTTCCGGTAAATATCGTTTGCGATCAAAGATAGTTGTTACATAGCCTTGTTCTTTAGCTTGTGTAATTGTCTTATCAATATACTCTTTAACCTGCGGATAACGACTAAAGTAGAGTTCAATATACTCTTTAGCTTCGCGGTTGCTAATATCTAAACGATCAGCCAGCCCCCAATCACTAATTCCATAAGCAATCCCAAAATTAACTGCTTTAGCCTTCCGCCGAGTCTGGTCAGTACAGATCCCAAATAACTCTTTAGCTGTTTGCGTATGAATATCTAAATCCTGCTGATAAGCTGCTTGTAACCTCTCATCCTGGGAAATATGGGCCAACACTCTTAGCTCAACTTGAGAGTAGTCAGCTGCTAATAACTTCTTCCCTTCTGGAGCTACAAATACTCGTCTGATCTTGCGTCCTTCTTCAGTCCGAATAGGAATATTCTGGAGATTAGGTTCTGTACTACTTAGCCGACCAGTAGCAGTAATCCGCTGATTAAAGTTAGTATGTATCCGACCTGTGGCTTGATTAATATAATCCTCAAGTGGATCCACATAAGTTGACTTTAACTTAGTAAAACTGCGGTAATCAGAGATCAAAGGAATGATCTCGTGCTTGCCTTCTAATTTATCCAATACTTCTGCACTAGTTGAATAATTACCAGTACTAGTCTTTTTAATCACTGGTAACTCTAATTTTTCAAATAAAATTTTTCCTAATTGCTGCGGCGAATTAAGATTAAATTCTTCCCCAGCTAAGTTATAAGCTTCCTGTTCTAAATCTTTGATTTTACTCTCTAGCTCCTGGGATAACTTAATTAATTCCTCTTTACTCACCTGAATACCTTTTAACTCTACTTGAGCTAAGATCCTAACTAATGGTAATTCAATCTCTTCAAATAGCTCTAATAGATTATTTTCCTCTAATTTAGAGATCATCTTATCCTCTAGAGCAAATAAAGAATTAAGCTGTACCGCCAGTAGCTCTCTTCCTTCTACTTCAGGCAATGATTTCTGTAACTGCCCTTTGATTACTGCTAAGAGATCATCCTTTTCTTGACTAGGATGTAATAAGTAATCAGCCAGTAATGGTTCAAAGGCTAACTTGAAGTCAGTTATTCCCTGTTGTAATAAATACCTCAATTCTTCTTTAGCCTGATACATCATTAATTTCTTATCAACTATAGTAGCTGCTAAGTAATCTAGTAATTCTTCTTCCTCTAAATCCAGATAATATGTCTGCTCTGGAGTCCCAACTACTACTCCTTGTAATTCTTGGTCTAACTTAGCTCCTGTTAAATCAAGCTTTAAGGCTATTTTAGGAGGTAAAGTAAGTTCTTCTAACTGAGCTTGAGTCTCGACCTTTTTTAAATCCACACTAGCTAAACTTTCATGACCACCTAAATAAGATAATAGACTATTGAATTCCAAATCAGTAAATAAATCATAAGCTGCTTTAGTATTTAAGTCAGATAAAACTAGCTCTGCAAAATCAATCTCTAGCTGACAATCCACTTTAATGGTAGCTAATCGTTTACTTAATCTTGCTGTATCACCTTGGGCTCGTAACTTCTCTTTTCTTTTCTTGCCCCCTACTTGATCAATATTACTTAAGACTCCTTCTAAAGTAGTAAATTCTTTCAGTAACTTAGTAGAAGTCTTATCTCCGATACCATCTACTCCAGGTATATTATCTGACTTATCGCCCATCAAGGCCTTCTTATCAACTAATTGGTAAGGCTCTAATTCATAGTCTTCTCTAAATTGAGCTAAATTATAATCAACTATATTACTAATTCCTCGTTTAGTATACATCACTCTAATATTCTCATCAATTAGTTGTAAAGCATCCCGGTCACCAGTTACAATAGTTACTTGGTAACCTGCCTGGGCTGCTTCCTTAGCCAAAGTACCAATCAAATCATCAGCTTCTAGTCCCTCTATTTCAAAAGTAGGAATCTCTAAAGAATTTAATACCTCTTTAGCCAACCCAAACTGATGTTTTAATTTATCTGGTGTTTCTTTCCGATTTGCTTTATACTCCTCATATTCTTCATGTCTAAAAGTAGCTCCTGGCGCATCAAAAGCCACCCCTAATAAATCAGGTTCCTGTTTATCAATCAAACTTAGTAACATTCTAGTAAAACCAAAAACAGCATTGGTTACTGTCCCCTCTGCTGTAGTTAATGTATCTGGTAAAGCATAAAAAGCACGATAAGTTAAACTATTTCCATCTAGCAGATATAACTCTTCTGTCGACATTTTGTGACCTCCTTCGTATTGTTTATTATTCAGTAAAAAGATAAAAATTCCTTTATAATCAAGGAGCTTAAGCCTGGAGGATTAGTCACAGACTTAAACCCCTACCTTCTCTTATTAGTGATTAAAAGCTAATAAAATAATTTCTTCATCACTTGCTTGATTAATATCCTCTTCAATCTCCTTAATCCTGTTTAGTTGTTCTGAAGTTAAATCAGTATACTGATAACCATTAATAGCCATAGAACTCCCTCCTTGATTTTTAAGATTCCCATCTAGATAACTATCTATTACTATATAACAGAAAATTCAACCTCTAATCTGTCATCGCCTCCGGTAATTATAATTGGATAAGTCCCTTGCTTTGTTTTACATCCTACTTTCCATTCCCAATTCACTCGACTATTTTCAGCTGCTACTTTAGGCTTCAAACCAGCTGCTGTACTTGCTCCAGATTTATAATACACTTCTATATGATACTCCACTCCTGGACTTCCTGCTATAGTTATTTTAGCATAATTGCCACATCTTACAGTTCTAGTTAAATCAATTAATCTTATTCCTTCTTCCTTCTCCTCCCCCCAAAATCCTTTATTCTTTTCTTTAGCTTCTTGTTCACATCTTTTAAAAAGTTTAGCATACTTTGTATCTGGGGGATAAGTTGCTACTTGAGTATATCCTCTTAACAACAAAATAACATTAATCATCTTAGATCTAATCTCTTCTTCTGGTACCTGCTGAGGGGGCCTAAGCCATATATATCGTAATAATCTACCATATCCATCTCTATTACTTATATCTTGTTCTAAATAAACTTTTTTATCTAATAATTGAGATTTAATATAATTAGTAGCTTCTCTGCCATAAGGTTCATCAGTTTCTGGAGCATCAATTCCAATTAATCTAACTTCTTCTTTCTTTCCAGCTAAAGATTCAACATAAACTGTATCTCCATCAATAACTTTAATTACTCTAGCTTGATCCACCTTATTATTGCGCTGATTATTATCTTTTTTTAATAAAGAAACAGTTCCAGCTAAGATTAAAGACTGGATGATTAATCGATTATCAACCATTTTATTAAGTCTCCTCCTAATATAAGATTGATCAATATTAGATTTTACTTTACCTAACTATTATTCAATAATATCTTTATTTATTTTCTTAATAGAATTACCATAATTTAAAAGAGTAATTTTATAGAAAAAAGATCTATTATATGTTAATATTCTATATAGATGACTGAAATCGACAACCAAATTAACAAGTATAGAAAGGAGTAATTACAATGAGGAAATTAGTTACAATTATGATTCTTACCTCATTATTAGTAGTTAATCTAACTACTGCTGCTATAGCCTATCGTCCCCCAGATGTTAAAGGAAATCACTGGGCGTTAGAGTATATCAGTCCCTTATTAGACCAAGGAGTTATGTATGTCTACCAAGATGATAACTTTAGACCTAATCAATCAATTACTAGAGGAGAATTTGCTTATTCTTTAGCTAAAGCACTTGAATTACAACCTTCTATTGTATCTCAACTAACTGACATTGCTAATCATCCTGCCAAGGGATATATCTCTGCTTTAGTCAATAAAGAAATTATTACTGGTTACCCGGACCAGACCTTTAGACCAGACAGAAGAATTACTAGAGCAGAAATCATGGCTATGTTAACTAGAAGTCTCCAACTGAATGAGGAAGAAAAACAAATCACTCTTAATAGTGACTTTTATCCTGATGTAGCCCCAGACCACTGGGCTCAAAATCTAATCTCTTTAAGTACTAGATTAGGTTTGATTGACGGTTATCCTAGTGGCAAATTTAAACCTAATAATTATGTTACGAGAGCTGAAAGTTCTAAATTGCTAGTTAAGCTAACTAATCTAGAACCAGTTGACGGTCAAATTGTAGAGACCTATCCAACTTCTAGAATAGTTAAAATCAAAACAGATAATCAAGTCAAGACTTATCACCTAGCTGATAACAATCTAATCGGCCGCAATAATCGATTAGTAGACCTAGACGAAATGTTAGTATCTGACGATGCTTTCTTAATCTTAAACCAACAAGAAAAAGTAACTTATCTAAAAGCTTACGGATTAATTAAAGAAAAAGATATAGCCGAAAAATTAAGCGATATGACTGGTGAAACTCTTAGCTCAGACCAATTAATTGCTATTGCTAAAGGAAAATGGGAGGAAGTAACGCCAGGATTGAAACAAAAACTAGAAATGAGTCTTTTAGAACAAGGATTAACTGCTCAAGAAGTACAAGCTGTTCTATCTCAAGACTGGGATACACTACAAGAAACTAGTAAAATACGTTTAGTAGAAACTATTTCTTTGAATACAAATATTCCTCGTAGTATTGTCCAAGCTGTAGCTGACCAAGACTGGGAACAAGCCAAAAAAGCAGCCCAGACTACTGCTCTTAATAGTGCTTTAAAACAAGTAATGAATAATAGCGATCTTTTATCCTAAACTAAAATAACTCGTACCCATATGGGTACGAGTTATCTCTCTTTAAACATTTTTTTAGTAATTTCCCCTTGTAATTAGCCATATAATATGTTAGTATGGTAGTTGGCTAGTGAGAAAGAGCCGAAGTGGCGGAATTGGCAGACGCGTTGGATTCAAAATCCAATGGGCCTTTGTGCTCGTGTGGGTTCGAGCCCCACCTTCGGTACCATTTACATAATAAGGTGAGGATTATAGTACCTGCCATAAGGGCAGGATTTTTTTATTTTTTGTATAAATATCCTAACGAGCTGACTATCTGCACTTAAAATTACTGTATAGAAAAAATCAATTTACTCAATGCTAATAATAACTACAAGATAGTTTAATGGAGGTATTCAATGAAGAAAAAAGTTGGATTATTACTAGTCATTGGAATGATATTATCTTCAATTTCCGTCCAGGCTAATATACCAGGCCGAACTTACTTTGAGATAGAAAACTATTATTTTCGCCATATTATTGAACCTGGCGACACTTTTTATAATCTTTCCTCTCAGTTTAAAGCTGACTTAAATAAACTACAGGAACTAAATCCAGAATTGGATGCTAATAATTTACAGATTGGTCAGGAGATCAAAATTAATATTAGTAATCAACTGGATTATTATATTCTCCAACCCGGTGATACTCTCTGGGAAATCAGCAAACGAAATGGGTTTGAAATGGATAGAATTATTGAGATTAATGATTTGAATAATCCAAGTTATCTACTGGCAGGTGAAGTTATATTACTGCCACAGAAATCTTTCCTAGCCCGAAAAGGAAATATTAAAATCACTGAATTTAAACAAAAAGGAAGAGAAATTAATCTATCTGGATTAGGCCGAACATTTGAAGCTAATATCCGTTATGCTTTGGAAACTGAAACTGATAAAGTTTTGCAGGAAGGATTTACTACCGCTTTAGCTGGTGGACCCTATTGGGGCAGTTTTGATATTGAATTAACTGATATTCCTACTACAGCAGATTATTTAACTGTCTTTGCAGTTAACATGAAGGATGGCAGTCGCCAAGATGAAATCAAATTGGAATTAGACTAACTAAAAATCACAATAGCTACTTTAGCAAATTCAGGGTAAAGTTTAGAAAGAGTGATTTAAAAAATAAATTATTTTACTTCAACAGTTCCAGTTACTTCACTTTCATTATTAGTAAAGCTAGATTCGTACTCTTCATTAGCAAAGTAAACATTCCCGTCTACTTTAGCATCACTTAGAGTAAATCCTTTAGCTTCTACATAAATATCCCCTTCAAATGTACCTGCCTGAAACTTTGTACTTGGGCTCTTAACTGTTAACTTTGGAGCTGTGATACTAAATCTTTCTGTTACATTATAATCATCATCTTGAGTATAAGGAGCTAACTTACGATATACCTCGTTATCAGCATTACCCTTATCATGGAACTTACCTTCTACTACTAGCTTTTCCTCAAATGTTAAATCATTTAGTGTAGCTATAATCCACTTTCCATCTTCAGTAATCGCCTTCTTAAATACTTCTTCCTCTTCCACTATTGATGCGGCTGTTACTGTATCAGCTTCTTCTTGAGACTGTTCCTCATTTGTAGCCGGTTGACTTCCTGAGCAACCTGCTAAAACTGCTAATGATAATAAGACTACTAGACTTAAACTAAAAAATTTCTTTTCATTTTTCATATTTATCTTCCCCCTTGATAATAATAAATACTGAATTATTTTAAAAAATAACCTTTAATAATTTAATATTTTTGTTATTTATTAAGAAATAAAACCAATACCCAGTATAAGTATTATAAATAGTGAATGTTCCATCTTTTACTATTTAATCATACTATTCCTATACAATTTTGTCAAATTAGTCATATGCAGAATTGATATTTGAGATATATTCATTAACTCAGGGCATAATTGATAGTACAGTTAATTATAAATTAAGACAAGTATTTATTGATCATACCTTATAGCATCTCAATACTTTTAAAGAATCTTATAAGTATGGTAAACTAAAGAAGTGGACAGAAATAGTACCAAATTTTAAAACTGAAAACAAAATAAATTAACCTCTGGGAATTATCCCAGAGGATTTACTATATTATTTAAGATTTGTGCTCTAGATTGATTAGCTGAATCTCCTTCAGTTCGATTAGCTTGTTGCGAATTAACTAGTGTTTGGGATTGGTTCAATGTCTTAGCTAATTGCTCGTCAGGTGCTTCATAAGGCTGATACCAACCCCGATTGACAGCTAGTGAAGTAAGGGCTTCATGACCAGCAAGCACCTGATTTAAACTATTAGAATACATTGTTCGCAGCTCAGGAGTAGAACACTCTAAAATAGCAGTAAGATAAGTGTTAGCTGCTTGTTTACTGCCAGCCAACATATCATTTGCTATTGTTTGATCGGTCAGTTGACTACCATTTTGCATTAAAGCATTTAGCAATGATGGCATATTAGTGGACCTCCTTTTTATTAGTTGCAATTTCATTTTCCTCTAAAAACTGCTGAATGCCCTTAATTCGCCCTTCAGCTGCCAAAATAGCTGATTCAGCCTGCCGTTTAAGTTCTTCATCCTGGATCATTTTCTTAGAAGCTTCTAGTTTAGCTAATCCATTAGTTTCCATTTGTAATATTTCTCTTAAAGATACCTTTTCGTGTTCAGCTAATTGTCTCATTTAAAGAACCTCCTATTTCTATTTTTCTTCAATCTATTTTTATTATCTTACAAAATTATAATAGATATGTCTGGGACTATAATGATTAAATGTTAACTATTGATAATGAGATTTTTATATTAATGGATATAACTAAAAAATCAATAATTGGTTGACTACTTAAATACATATGGTATAATATACAATAGTTGACTAATCAACTAAATAGGAGGTAAATATGCTAGAAGAACCAATCGGGAAGTACCTAAGTATGGCTCACCGAGCTCATGCAACACTACTAAACCAAAAACTAGTCCCTTATAATCTAGGCTACGGTCAGATCTTTTTGTTGATTACTCTTTATAACCAAGAAGGAATCTGTCAACAGACTATCTGTGAGATGTATAACTTAAATAAAGCTGCTGTAGGAAGGGGAATCAAAAAACTAGAAAAACAAGATTTAATTACTAAAGAAACTGACCCTCAAGATAATCGAAGACAACTAATTTATTTGACTGATAAAGCTCGAGAGTTTAAACCTAAATTCGAAGAAATTTTAACAGCCGTAGAGACTGAGATCAGACAAGACTTAACTAAAGAAGAAATTAAAACTTTTCTCCAAGTTAGTCAAAAAATATATAGTAATTTAAAATCAGAACTTGATGATTCATAAAGTATAATAGGAGGGATACTATGGCACTTGCTAATAAATCGGATAGATTAGGAGAGGAAAAAATAAGTACTCTCTTAATTAAGTTATCTATTCCAGCAATCACCGGAATGATTATCCAAGCACTCTACAATATAATTGATAGTATTTATATTGGTCGGTTAAGTACTGAAGCCTTATCAGCTCTATCACTCTGTATGCCTGTTCAGCTAATTATTATTTCTCTAGGAGTAGGCACTGGAGTAGGAGCTAGTTCTTTGATTTCTCGACTATTAGGACAAGGAAGAAATCATCGGGCCAACAATGCGGCTGAACATATCTTCTTAATTACAATTTTATACGGTATTATTACAGGAGTAGTTGGCTTCTTTTTTGCTCAAGATATAATTCGTCTCTTTACTGATGATCCACAACTAATCAAGCTAGCCGGACAATATATTAAGGTGATTCTAACTGGTTCTTTAGCTGTCTATATTCCAGTTACCTTTAACTATATTCTCCGTGGCGAAGGAAATACTTTCGTTCCGATGTTAACTCTATTAATTGGGGCTATCCTAAATATTATCTTAGACCCCTTTATGATCTTTGGGATTGGTTTCTTTCCTCAACTAGGAGTCGCTGGTGCAGCCTATGCAACGGTTTCATCTCGATTAATAGGAGGAATCTTTATTACCTTAGTTATTCTCAGTGATAAAAATGAAATCAACTTAGACCTTAAAGAATTTAACTTTGACTGGAGTATCATCCGCGAAATCTATCAAGTTGGTTTCCCAGCAATGGTCAACCGAATCCTCTTTAGCCTAGCTCTAGTAGCAATCAATAAAATACTAGGTACCTTTAGTACTACTGCTATTGCAGTAATGGGGATCATCTTTCGACTTCAATCCTTCTTTTTAATGGCTGTCTTTGGCTTAAATCAAGGTTATCTACCACTAGTAGGATATAATTTTGGCCATAATAATCCAGAGCGAATGAAACGAACTATCTGGTTAGGTAGTCTAGCTGCCTTTTCTTTTGGCATCTTTGGGTTTCTAATCTTTCAAATATTCCCAGCTAGTTTAATTAAACTCTTTAATAATGACCCGCAATTATTAAACTTAGGGGTTCCAGCTTTAAAAAGAGTCAGCATTGCCTATCTATTTATGACTTTAAATATTGTCGGAGCAGCTACATTTCAGGCTATCGGCAAGGGCTTACCTAGTTTATTAGTCACGTTTTTAAGGCAAATAGCTTTATTACTACCTAGTATGTATTTTTTAGGTCAATTATACGGTTTAAATGCTACTTGGTTAGCCTTCTTAGTTGCTGAAGGATTAACGTTAGTAGTTATGCTAATCTGGCAGTTTTCTATTGTCAAGAAAAGTTTAGATCAAATGAAAGCAATTAAGGCTAATGAATAGTCTTAATTGTTGGTTGATCTCTGTTTCCAGGTTCCTTGTTTAAACCAAAGACTACCAATAGTAGCACTAATCACACTACCTAAAGCCATGCCCCACCAGATCCCAATAGCTTGTAAATCTAGACTATAAGCAAATAATAATGCTAAAGGAACGCGCAGTCCAAATAAAGCAATCACTGCTAAAATCATAGCTTCTACTGTATTCCCTGCCCCCCGAAAGGAACCACCAATTACTATTCTAACCCCTAAAAAACCAAAAGAGAGAGCAAAAATCTGTAATAACTCCTTACCTGCTGTTACTACTTGCGGGTCAGTATTAAATACAGTAATAATCTCTTCAGCAAATAAAGCAAAGACCCCTCCTAGCAGAGTAAGTAAGACTAACAAAATCCCTGAACTTACCCAAGCACTTTTTTCTGCTCTAACTGACTGCCTAGCTCCTAAATTTTGGCCCACCATAGCAGTAGTCGCCCGCGAAAAACCACGTGAGGGCATCATAATGACTGATAACAATCTCATCCCAATCCCGTAAGCTGCTACTACTGCTGAACCAAAATTAGTTACTATCGTCATCATCACCGTCATCCCAATAGCCTGCACCGACATTTCTCCTGCGGAAGGAACACCTAATTTAATAATTCTTTTAATGTATTTCCAGTCTGGCTTAAGATGACTTAAAGTCAACTGGATTCCTTTCTTACCAGTAAATAAAATAAATAGTCCTAAGATACCACCTACTCCCCGAGCAAAAATAGTAGCTGCTGCTGCTCCAGCTACTCCCCAGGCAGGAAAGATCCACCACCCAAAAATCAAAAAAGGATCTAATAAAATATTTATTAAGGTTGTTCCTATCATCAACCACATAGGAGTTTTAGTATCTCCATAACCACGCAGTAAAGCAGAAAATATAAAAAATAAGAACATAAAGCTTACGCCACCCATAATCACATCTAAATAGCTACTAGCTGCCGGTAAAATATCTGCTGGAGTCCCAATCAATCTTAAAATTTGTTCATTAAATAAGACTCCAATAATAGAAATTAGCACTGCCAAACTCATAACAAAAACTAGTACCTGACCAGCAACTTTATTGGTATGTTCATAATCTCCTGCTCCAGTATATTGGGAGACCAAAGCAGTTCCTGCTACTGTAATCCCTCCTCCAATGGAAATCAATAAAAAGACAATAGGAAAGCTTACTGATAGAGCCGCTACTGCATTAGAACCTAACTTACCTAACCAAAAAGTATCAGTTAAATTATAAAGAACTTGCATCCCATTCCCAATCATAATTGGCAAAGCAAGTTTAAATATTGTAGTAGTAATTGGCCCTTCTAAAATCTCAGATCGCGAAACATTCTTAGTCTTCTGTTTAGTAGACATCTATAACAAACTCCTTTCTCCGCTGCACTTTAGCCAACTAATAGCAAACTGACTATTCAGTCTAGAAAAATTATAACAGATTCTAATACTTGTTACAACTAAACTTCAGGAGAAAGGACTAGCTTCTTAACTATATCAAACCACAGATCTTCAGCCTGGATTACTTTTAGATTAGCTTGTTGAATATTAGCCATTGTTTGACGGTTAATATTCGCCCCCCATAATAATAAACTAATCCAGTTGATTGAATCCATTACTTGAGCCCAGGGCTGACATTCAGTCCGCATATGCTCTAATAAAAATATTTTGCCCTCTGGTTTACAGACACGTCTTAATTCCTTAAACCCCTGCACTGGATCAGGAACTGAACAAAAGACACAACTAGCTACTATTAAATCAAAATAATCATCCGCAAACTCCAAATCTTGGACATCCATTTGAGAAAGATTGACACTAACTCCTAACTGATCAGCCTTATCTCTAGCTTGGTCTAGCATTCGCTGACTAAAGTCTATAGCATAGACTTCCACATCAGATGGATAATAGGTAATATTTTTACCTGTTCCGACTCCCACTTCTAATAATTTCATTTCTTCCTCTATAGCTTCTGTTTTAATTTCTGCCCATAATTGTTGGCGCCAGACGCCTAGTCTACCTCGTTCCATAATTGACTCCAGCAGATCATAAATAGGAGCTATTCTATCATATTTCTTCTTTATTTTATTCTCAGTCATCTTTGTCCTCCTAAATATTTCCTCCATAATTCTTCCCTAACTAAAATTAAGTTCTGTAGCACCTACTGCCATAACTGTCATTTCTGATAATTGTGATGTCACATCACCAAAGGTGGTACCACCAGAAAAAACTGCTCCAATAGCCATAGGGATCGAAGCATCAGTAATTAAAGTCAAAGGAATAACAATCGTATGGATGATTTTATTCCCCCGTTCAAAAAATTTGTCCGTTAATTTATCTAAAGAGAAACCTTGCAATAAATAAAAACCAGCTGAGAATAAGGAATAATCTCTTTAGCCCACCAAGCTAAAATAATTACTATTAACGGAGATAAAATGGCAACTATTTCCATCGTCATTTTATCCCTCCCTGAGATTAGTCTTGGTGTTTTTAAATTATCATTTATATTATTGAATTAAGCCCTGAAACTAATTACAAAATAGGGCAGTTTCAAAAATACCCTATTTGGATTAACTAGCCAACTTGGGCTATACAATGAATTAGTCTAGTTTCAATATTTAGTATTAGCTATGATTCAATTAAATATTATAAGTACAACTAAAATGAAGCCTAGTGTTAAAGATCCCTCTTAATTAATTAAAAACAATCTCATGTGGCTCACTACCAACATTAAATTCACTAATTTTAGTAAATTTATTAGCATCAAACCTCTCATTAGCCATTAGATTAAATCTTATCAGCTCCGTTTCATCTTTGTCCCCCACTTTAACTAAACTTCAAAGGAAAAAATGCAGGAGTATTCTTTCTATATTCCTCATACTCTGGCCCAAACTCATCTAAGACATCTCTTTCTTCTTTTTTAGCTAAACGATAATAAGAATAAATCAAAACAGGCCACATTATCAAAGTTGAAATAGTTGGCCATTGAATCATCATCCCTACTGTTAGCAAAAAGATCCCTAGATACTGCGGATGACGAATATAACTATAAATTCCATCAGTTACTAGCTCCCCATTACTACGATGTATCTGCCACCATCCTATTCCAATAATCAACATTCCCAATCCAAAAATTAAACTTCCTATTTGACAAACTATGATTGCTTTATCCACTCCTACACCAAAACTAGCTAGCAAATGACCACTTTCATGGGCCAGAGGATTTAAAACTGGCAGCTTATAACCTAACACCGAAGTTAAAAAATAAATAGTTAAGGGGAAGCCATACATTTCAGTAAATAGTGCTACAAAAAAAGCACTTACTACCCCCATAGATCTCCACTCTCTTTTTTTCTTAGGTCGAACAAAACTAACAACAAATAACAGTATCCAAACTATATTTACTATAACCATTTTCCATAAACCATAGTCATACTTCATAATTATCCCCCTAAAATTACTTACTTTATTTCATAATATCCAGCTTTCTTAATTGCATTTTTAAATCTACAATATCCAATATACTATTATCATAATTAATTGTTACTATTTAAATTTATTCCTACATCGTTTAGTCTTCATCATCATGTTCATGATGACCTTTCATCATAAACAAATGCATCAGTGGACATACTAGTAATATTATCCAACTCCAACTACTTTCTAATTCAATATTTGAACCGGTTAGAAACCAAAAGCTACCAAACATAATCAAACACCCTACTAACATCAACCACATATGATGACTCTGATTACTTTTTTTATTTGACATAATAGTTACTCCTTTCAAATAGCTTAATGACAACTGTAATCATCATTATTATTATCTTTCTCCATAATCCCCATCTTCTTTCCTATTAAATAAAAGGCACCTATTACAATTCCAATTAAGATAATACCTGCTATTAATTGATTCATAATCTCCCCCCCTTGAGAATCAATTTCTAACCAATAATCTCAGTTATCTTAGGCTGAGAATTCATCTTAGTACCTATTATTTTTACTAATCCAAAGGATAATATTAAACACACAATTGCTCCAATAATCCCTCCTACCTCACCTACTTGAATAATAAACTTTTGCCCTAGCAAATAACCACCTACCAAACTTAACAGTGGAAATAAATATACTAATAATTCATCTTGTTCATGATTTTTTGCTAATTCACAATTCTTTTTGCACTTACTACAGGCTGAATGACGTTGAATTTTTACTATAGCTACCTTCCCCTGATCAACTATAACTTCACCTATTTCTTTCATGTCTCTTACCTCCTTTTCATTAACATAATACAATACAGGGGCAGGGTATATAAAACTTATTAAAAAAAGCCATGAATATTAATTTCTATCTCTTTTTTTATACCTCCTAATGATATATGAATTTATAATAAAAATACCAGACTATACTTAACCTGTTGACAAGTTAATAAAGACTATAATACATTATAACTAATAAAACTATAACTACTATTAACCCTAGATTAGCAACTAATTTTCCTCTCTTATCTATGCTAGATAATTTCAAATCGCTAGGGGCATTACTAATATAAGTCCTAGCTACTAAAGCAAGTAAGATCATAACTAAACTCGTAATATGAACAATTGTAAAAGGTTTTAGTACTATAGGATTAACTCTAAAGAATTCTACAATTCCTCTATTCATAGAAAAACCAATCCAATAATATAAGAACAATTGCCCATTATACTTTATTTTATCTCTATAATTCCATAATAACATAAATAAAATAAAGTTTAGTAGTGCTTCGTAAATCTGAACTGGATGAAGTAATTGATTGTTAATTTCTACTCCCCAGAAATAGTTATTCTTCATTGGAATACCAAACACATCACATCCAATTCTACCAATAGCCTGCCCTAAAATTAGTGCTGGAGCAAAAGTATCAGCTGCTTTCCAAAAAGATAATTTTTTAAATTTAATATAACCTACACTAAATAGAATTGCTGCTAGCAAGGCTCCTTGAATGGACAACCCACCTTGTTGAATCATAAATATATCAACAGGATGCTTAAAATAATAAGCTGGATTAAAGGCTATTACATAATATAATCTTGCTCCAATTATTCCAATAATGATATTATATAGAGCTAAATTAAAAATTTTATCCTGATCTAATTTCTTACGGCTAGCCTCTTTATTTAAAATATAAAATCCAGCGACTATCCCTAGAGCAATAAAAACACCAAATAAACTTACTGAAAAAGGCCCTAATCTAAGTAATATAGTCTGCATTATTTGCGCTCCTTAATAAGATTTAAGCACTATCTTCTATAAAGTTATTAGCACATTCTTTACTACAAAAATAATATATCTTTCCATTAACTCTTTTGGAAATAGTATTACTCTTTTCAATATGCATACCACAGACAGGATCATAAACCATCTCAATTACTTGATTATTACTTTTTTTATTCTCTTCATTATAATTTTCCTGATTATTCTGTTGAGTAGAATTAGAACCACGGTGTCCACCACAACAACCCCCGCCCTTGTGCATTATCCAAAATATAATCCCAAAAAATATCAGATAACCTATTGCGCCCATAGTCACTCCTCCTTATCTAATTAAGTATAGTTGTTTTTTAATACCCAAGTTGGGTATTAAAAAACAACTATAATAATTTAACTTTGTAATTCCTCTTTGATTTCTTCTAACTCCTCTTTGCTGATTTCACCTTTAGCATATCTCTTCTCTGCAATCTCTATTGGATCTTCTTGCAATTTAATCTGTCGTTGCTGATTATTTAAAGAATTATTATTATTATTTTTTACTAAATAAATTACTAACCCAATCACCACTAACCAAAATAGTCCCATCATAATCATCCCTCCTCCAAAAAATCCTCTCATTCCATGTCCCCATCCATGCATCATAATATCAACTCCTTAGTATTATAATAACTCTAGGTCAAGGTAAACAAAGATCTATTAATTTGCTAAATCTAGACCTAGACCTCAACCTCGACCTTATCCTCAAATTTAGACTCTAACCTACCAACCCATCATGCCATTACCATGCATTCCTGGTCCACCTCTATGATGACCTCTAAAGTTACCAGTGCCCCTAAACATCTGACCCATCATTCCCCAACCAGACATCATATGACTAAAACTCATAAAACCATGATCTTCCATTCTATCTAATTGTTCAGCAGTTAAAATTTCTCTTAATTCCAAATGCATCTCAGTTCTTAACTGGGCCAATTCATTCCGCAATTGATTTATTTTAGTTTGGACTTCCATTATTTCTTCCTGATCACTATCCTTAGCAAAATATAAATCTCTCAACTCATCATTTTGATCTCTTAGTTGATCACTAATCTCATCTACTTGATCATAATATTCATCCTGTAATTCTTCCATCTTATCCAATTGAGCTGTTGATAAATTCAATTCATCGCGATAATAATCTTCTTCTGAATCATTTCTATAGCCACCACCATGAGCAAAAGCAAAAATAGAAATACTGACTATCAACAATATAATCAACCCTAGACTTAATAATCTGTTCATTATAATCTCCTCCTTAAATTCTTTCTTTTCATCTTACATTTATAGTATAAAAGACAAATATTAAGAAAGTATTAATAAAATAATAAATTTGTTTAATATCTTAACAGAAGGGCTACTCCCTAACTAGGAAGTAGCCACCAAAAGTCTTACTTTACTTCATAAGGGCCAGCATCTTCAATCGTTGCCTCAAGATCTGCCTCTTCTACTTGAGAATCATCAAATTTAACTGCTACTAACTCAGCATCTAAATCGACCTCAGCAGACTCAACACCAGCTAAATTACTTAACGCTCCCTCAACTGACTTCTTACAATGACCACAAGACATTCCTGCTACACCAATAGTTACTTCTTTCATTAATAATCCCTCCTTACTTTTTAAAGTAGCACTTTCGTGCTACAGCTATCAGTCATCTGCTGTGTACCATGTGCTAATTCAAATTCAAAATTACAGATCTAGTTCAACCCCTTAAAATATAGCAATGATAAGGGGATTAGATTTTGAATTTAAAGGTTTTGAATTCCTACGAGTCCTTTGGACTCTCCGTGAAAATCTGCTGATAGCTCATAGCACATAGCTCACGACTCATAGCTTATTTATTAGTAAATTTAAAAATAACATCCATTAATTCTTCAATCTTATCATCTGTCTCTTTCTGCTCTTCCTTAGCTACAATTGTATCAGTTACACAACCTTTAGTATGAGCTTCTAAAACAGACATACCTACTTTATTTAAAGCACCCTTAACAGCAGCAATTTGATTTAATACATCCACACAATATTTATCTTCATCTATCATTCTTTTAAGTCCCCGAATTTGACCTTCAACCCTATTTAATCTACCTATTAAATCTTCTTTTTGATCTTGATAGGAACTATCTTCTTGACATCCTTCTTGACATGAATTCACTAGTCTCACCCCATTATTTAAGATTAAGGTTAAGGTTGAGTAAATCAAAAATAATAAATGATTTTAAAATTTCGCTCTACCTCAACCTCAATCTTAGCCTTATTTTTTAATCTTCTTTATACCTTGGTTGCACATCAACTCGACGTAATAAATTAGCATTAGTAACTACACTAATGGAACTAGTTGCCATTGCTGCCTCAGCTATAATTGGATGTAGTAATCCTAAAATTGCTACTGGAATAGCAATTGTATTATAGATAAAGGCCCAGAATAAATTCTGTTTGATCTTTCTAAAGGTAGCTCTAGATAATTTAATTGCCGTAATTACTGAAGATAGATTCCCTCTTACTAATGTAACATCAGATGACTCAATAGCAATATCTGTTCCTGTTCCAATTGCAATCCCTACATTAGCTTGTGTTAAAGCAGGAGCATCATTAATCCCATCTCCTACCATAGCAATTGTCCCAAATTTATCCTGTAAATTCATAATCTCATCTACTTTACCATCAGGCAATACTTCTGCTACTACATGATCAATTCCTACTTCATCAGCAATTGCTTGAGCAGTTCGTTCATTATCTCCTGTAATCATTGCTGTTTCTAATCCTAAATCTCTCAATTCAGCAATTGCATCTTTAGAGTCTTCCTTCAAAGGATCAGCTACTGCTATAATCCCTGCTAATTGATTATTTACTCCAATTAACATAGCAGTTTTAGCTTCTTCCTCTAACTCTTTCATCTTTTCTTCTACTTGAGAGGTATCTATATCTTGTTCCTTCATTAATCTTCTACTTCCTACTAATACTTGCTTATCGTCAACTTTAGCCTGCACACCCTTACCAGTAATTGCTGTAAAGTCTGATATATCATTTATTTCTAAATCATCTTCTTGGGCTCTTCTAACTATCGCCTCACCTAAGGGATGTTCTGAACCGGCTTCTACACTAGCAGCTAACTGTAACAATTCTTCTTCATTAAATCCACTATTAGGTTCTAAATCAGTTACTGCCGGATGTCCTTCAGTTATAGTCCCTGTTTTATCAAAGACAATAGTGTGGACTTCTTTTAAAGTCTGAATTGCTTCACCTTTTCTAATTAAGACTCCATTTTCAGCCCCCATACCAGTTCCTACCATTAAAGCAGTAGGCGTCGCTAGTCCTAAAGCACACGGACAAGCAATTACTAAGACTGCTATAGTAGCAAAAATAGCTCCAGTAATTAATCCTAACTCAGGATTAACCCAAGGTAAATATGTTGCTGCCCAAGTAGTAACTTCTTTTAAAGCCCCAGGGAATAACAACCATAATCCGAAAGTTAAAGCAGCTATAGCTAATACTGTAGGAACAAAAATACTGGTTACTTTATCAGCAAACTCTTGAATTGGTACCTTAGATCCTTGAGCTTCTTCTACCATCTTAATTACTTGAGACAGGAAGGTATCTTTACCAACCTTAGTAGCCTTAACTTTAATCAGACCTCGTTGGTTAATTGTAGCACCAATCACTTCATCACCTACTGACTTCTTAACTGGCATTGACTCTCCTGTAGCCATTGATTCATCTAAAGCACTTTCACCTTCAATAATCTCACCATCAGTAGGCACTTTTTCTCCTGGTTTAACAATCATTATATCGCCTACTTGAACTTCTTCCACTGGCACTTCTATTTCTTCACCATCGCGAACTACTGTTGCAGTTTTAGCTCCTAATTCTAAAAGTTTTTTGATTGCCTGCGAAGCTCTCCCTTTAGCCTTAGCTTCAATATAGCGTCCAGTTAAATGGAAGGTCATAATCATCCCGGCTACTCCAGCATAATCTGCCAAAGGAGTAAAGAAACTAGCTGGACCGGTTACAAAAGCTGCTCCTGTTCCCATAGCAATCAAAACATCCATATTAGCACTACCATGCGATATAGCTTTATAAGCTGTATAATAAGTCTTTCGCCCTACCCATAATAAGATTGGCGTAGCTAAAGCAATCATTCCTAAATGATAAATAGTCTCTGTTGGCCAAGCAATCCCAAAAAACATCTCAGGAATCATCCATAAGATAATTGGAATCGTTAAACCCCAACTCCAAAGCATCTTATTTCTTGCTTCGGTAATCTTCTGTTGATCTTGGTCCTCTTCTTCTTCAGATTCCTCTTGCTCTACTATTTCGTATCCTGTATCCTCTACTATTTGCTCAAGGTCATACTCACTAACTTGAGCTGGATTAAACTTGACAGTTGCCTTTTCAGCAGCAAAGTTAACTGCCGCCTCTCTAACTCCAGTGGTATCCTGTAAAGCACTCTCCACTCGCTGAGAACAACTAGCACAGGTCATACCTCCTACCTTCAAATTAACTTTATCAAAGGCAACATCATAGCCTGCATTCTGGACTGTTTCCACTAAATCAGTAAGATTAACTTCCTGCGGATCATAATCAATTGTTGCTTTTTCTGCAGCAAAATTAACTATTGCCTTCTCCACTCCGGATCTATCATTTAGTGCTTCTTCCACTTTCTGAGCACAGCTAGCACAGGTCATATCAGAAATCTGTAAAGTATTTCTATCTAGTTGCTGTGCATTCTCCATCATTATCCCTCCTATTTATATAATAAACTACTTCACCTTGTTGAATAACTAAATTATTAAGTAATCTTATTTTTTATGTCGTCAGCTATCTGCTATGAGCGGATGCTTTTATCACGAAAAGTTTCTGTGAAACTTGTAGGATCAGCCAATTCAAAAAAACCTTAAAATTACTATGTTTCAAGGAATTGAATTAGCTCACAACACACCCTACAGGTCTAGAAAACAGACCTTCCGTAATAAAAAGCATTTACAGATAGCTGATAGCTGTGGAACAAAAGTGCCACAAGTGAGCAAAGTTACTTTTTCAACAACCTAAATAAACTACTTAATAAATATTATACCTTTATATAATACCCCTACCCCCCATTGGTATTATCTTGTACTAAATACAATACCATATTATCACTATCTTGTCAAATGACTTAGTAATCTGCTGTTTGCTGTCTGGCATCTGCTATGTGCCGGGTGTTATGTGCGTGTGCTAAAAAGAATCACAAAAAATAAAAAAGACCCAGGGCCAACTGCCCTAGGACTCTTCTGAACTACAATTTTCTTTGTTCGGTCTCTACTTCGGTCTCCTCTTCCTGTTTGACTAAGAATAAAGCTAACCCACCAATTGCTGTTGCTATACCAACAGGAGTAGCAATTGATAGCGATAATTCAAATCCTTCTGGCGCAGCCAAAATATAAGAAACAGAAACAGCAGTCATAAAAGTAGCAGGCAGAGTAGCTATCCAGTGTAACTTACCTTTTTGGAGTAGATAAGCTGCCCCAGCCCAGAGTGCAACCATAGCTAGAGTTTGATTTGACCAAGCAAAATATCTCCAAATAACACTAAAGTCCATCTGCGATAAGATAGCCCCCACAATAAATAGAGGAATAGCAATCTTAAACCGATTCTTTTTTTCTCCTTGGTCTAAATCAATCATATCTGAAATAGCCAAGCGGGCACTTCTAAAAGCAGTATCGCCAGAACTGATAGGTAAAGCAACAACCCCTAACATAGCCAAAATACCGCCCACTACTCCTAACATATTATTACTGATTTCTTTAACAACGCCTCCAGCACCACCTAAGTTAGCTATTGCCTCAGATAAACCAACTGGATCACCAAAGAAGGTCATAGAAGCTGCTGCCCAAACCATAGCAATTATTCCTTCAGCAATCATAGCACCATAAAAGACCTTGCGCCCATTTTTCTCATCATCTAAGCACCTAGCCATTAGAGGAGACTGAGTAGCATGAAAACCACTGATTGCCCCACAAGCTATTGTTACAAATAAAAAGGGCCATAGTGATAAGGAATCAGGATGCATATTAGCCAGAGTAACATTTGGAATATCATAACCACCTAAAATCAAGCCTCCGCCAATGCCAATAGCCATAATTAATAAAGAACCACCTAAAATAGGATAAAACTTAGAAATAATCTTATCAACTGGTAAGATAGTAGCTAAGAAATAATAAATAATAATGATCACTAACCAAGTATTAAGACTCAAACCTGTCATACTAGCTAATAACTGAGAAGGACCAGTCATAAATACTGCTCCTACTAGTATCAATAAAACAACTGAAAAAACTCTCATAAACTGGCGAGCGCCTTCCCCTAGATACTCACCTACAACCTCAGCAATAGTTGCTCCGTCATTACGAACTGATAACATACCTGCTAAGTAATCATGGACTCCTCCAGCTAAAATAGAACCTAAGACAATCCATAAGAAAGCTGCCGGACCAAATAAGGCGCCCATTACTGCCCCGTAAATTGGCCCTAATCCGGCAATATTCAATAACTGAATTAAGAAAGCTCGGGGCCAACTAAGAGCTACATAATCGACTCCATCCTCTTGGGTATAAGCTGGAGTATCTCTAGTTTCATCCTCACCAAAAATATCTGCAACAAAATTACCATAAATAAAATGGCCAGCTACCAATAAAATCAAACCCCCAATAAAAGATGTCATTTTCATCCCCCCCCTATAATTATTAGCTTCTTATAAAAATTATAGACTTATCACTATAAATATATTAGACCAGCCCACAAAAAATAATAAACTAACAGATAAATTATATAATTATATTCCACTTTATTAATTTATTTCCAGTTTCATACTTATGCTCCTTTAAATTACTATAATTAGTTTACTATTTTATATCACTTCCAAGCAGGAGAATTAAACTGATCCAACAAAATTAAATATAAATAGTTAAAGGAGGAATTACAATTCCAAATAACGAAAATAAAACTCCCTTTTTAATTACTATCTCTTATTTATCATCCTTTTTAACAATTAGATTACTAGTCTTAATTGCTGGGTCAGCAGAAAGTGAATTCGCTCAAGTAGCTAAAGAAGGGGTAACTCCAGACGCAACCTTTTATATCGGCCGAAATATTATTCTCTTGGGCCACCACATTCATCATTTTTACTTTGGAGTTTTATTCCTTGCCTTAGCTGGCTGGATGGCAATTGTTAAAAGGCCTCAGATCAAACGAGACTGGGCAGCTTTGCTTTATGGTACTGGACTAGGATTATTTATGGATGAAATAGGTTTATTATTAACCTGGGGAAATTATTACTCAGGGCTAACTTACCTATTAACTCTTTTATTAGGTGGGATCTTACTAAATATAGTTTATTTTCCTTACTTTTGGCGGGCAGTAAAGAATAATTTAGTAGCTACTAACCCCCAATCTACTATTGGAAACATGATCTTAAAAAAGACAAACTTTATTGAGGTGGTTGATAAAATGAGTGAAAAAGCAAGTCAGACGGAACGAGCTAGTCTAACCTTTACCGGGGTTATATATATGTTTGTCGGGGGGCTGATCTTATTATACCCTCAGTTTTTATACTACTGGGTAGCAGGAGTCTTTTTTATCCAAGGTATTTCTTCTTTAGTTAGAGCCTGGCAAGAGGAATAAAAAAAGAGGGATTCTAGTTAAATACTAGATCCCTCGTCTAGAAAAGTCAACAAATCTAAATTTATCCGGTCGGTGTCTGGATTCAGTATACTGAAAGAGACTAGCATCATCTAAATGAACATAGTTCTTAACTACAACTACAACATTATAGCCGGCCAAATCAAGATATTCTTTGTCCTCAGCAGTAGCTTCTACTACTGAAATCACCTTTTTAGCAAAACTAATCTCCAATCCTAGCTCATCTTCGATATATTCATAGATTGACTGCGCACAAATTTCTTTAGTTAAACTAGGCACAAAATCCTGACGGAGAAAATCCTTATCCAGGATTATTCTTTCCTCACCAATTTTGCGCGCTCTAATTACCTTCCAGAGCTGATTATCAGCGTCTACATTCAATTGTTGCTGTAAAAATCGGTTAGGAGTAATTGTAGATAAGTTATGAACAATTGTAGCTGAGTTCGGGCCAAAGTCATCAGATAACTCTTTAAAACTAACTAAACCAGAGACAGGAAAATCAAATTTTTCTATATCCAGAACAAAAGATCCTTTCCCTTTGATCTTTTGAATATAGCCATTCTGAGCTAGTAGATTTAAAGCTTTCCTGATTGTACCTCGGGAAGCGTCATAAACAGTAGCTAGTTCATTCTCCGAAGGTAATTTAGCCTCTGGCTTTAGTTGCCCTTCTTCTATCTGCTCCACTAAATCATTATAGATAGTTAAGTATTTATTTTCCACTATTTATCACCTGAATTATTTTATCATGTTGACAATTACTTTTCAAGGTGATAAACAATAGACTCATAAGGACGTAAATTGATAGTAGTAAACTCTACTGGGGAATCATCATAATTAGAAAGCAAAATTTGACTATCATAAGCAACTAAGTCCTGTAATTCAGTTGGTAACTTAAAAGTAGTTGGAGACCCATAAAAATTATTAATCACTAATAGTTTCTCCTGGTGATAAGTTCTGATATAAGCAAAAATATCCTGGTGATCAGCTAAAATTAATTGATAATCACCTTCCACAATAATATCATACTCTTTTCTTAACTGGATTAATTCTTGATAATGATAAAAAATAGATTCTTGGTCTGCTAGAGCCTGGGCAACATTGATTTCCTTATAATTAGGAGCCGGTTTAATCCACGGATTACCACTAGTAAAACCAGCATTCTGACTAGCATTCCACTGCATTGGAGTTCGAGAGTTATCCCTAGATTTAGCTTTAATAACATCCATAATTTCTTCTTCTGACTTACCTTCTTCCTTCATAATCTGATAAGCATTGAGAGACTCCACATCGCGATAGTCATCAATACTGGCAAACTTAGGATCAGTCATCCCGATCTCTTCTCCTTGGTAGATATAAGGAGTACCTTGCATCAGATGAATAGTAGTAGCTAACATTTTAGCTGACTTGCGATGATACTCTTCATCATCTCCAAATCTAGTCACTACTCGAGGCTGGTCGTGATTACACCAGAATAAAGCATTCCAACCCCCACCTTGATTGATCCCTACTTGCCAATCAGAAAGAATCTTTTTTAATTTAAGAAAATCAAAATCAACGTTAGCCCATTTTTCTCCATTAGGATAGTCAACTTTAAGATGATAGAAGTTAAAAACCATATCTAGTTCATTTCGCTCAGGATTGCTATACTTAACACAATCCTCAATATTAGTCGAAGACATCTCGCCTACTGTCATCATATCGTAATTCGAAAATACCTCTTCATTCATCTCTTGTATAAATTCATGAACTCTTGGCCCGTCAGTATAAAATCTTCTCCCATCTCCTTGATAATCATTAGGAAAATCCTGTCTTTTAGAGATTAGATTAATTACATCCAGTCTAAAACCATCTACTCCTTTTTCCTCTAACCAAAAATTCATCATCTCATATATTTTATCTCTTACCTCTTCTTTCTCCCAGTTTAAATCAGCCTGAGTTACATCAAATAGATGTAGATAATACTGATCTGTCTGCTCATCATACTGCCACGCAGAACCACCAAATTTTGATTCCCAGTTATTTGGAACTTGACCGTCTACATCATCCTTCCAAATATAAAAATCACGATATTGATTATCTTGCGACTTTTTTGCTTCTTGAAACCACTCATGCTCTGTTGAAGTATGATTAACTACTATATCCATAATCACTTTAATATCCCGACTATGGGCTTCCTCTAATAACCTATCAAAATCCTCCATTGTTCCGTACTCTTGGTATATACTATAATAATCTCTAATATCATAGCCATTATCATTCTGCGGCGAATCATAAATAGGAGTTAACCAGATAACATCTACTCCTAATCTAGCCAAATAATCAAGTTTATCTATGATTCCTTGAATATCTCCTACCCCATTACCTGTAGTATCATTAAAACTTTTCGGATAAATCTGGTAAACAACTGCATCACGCCACCACTCTGTCTGTTGACTCATAGTAAACCTCCTATCTTCTAATTAATAATTAATTGTATTTCTAAAACTAAAAGGCCCTCTCAGGCCTTTTATAAGTTATCTATTTAGCAAACTTTTTCGCGTAAATTACTGTTAAAACAAAAGGAATAATTAAACTGATTGCCATACCTACTAAAAAGGCGGGAATATATTTGGGAATAATAGAGATAAATCCTGGTAATCCTCCAATTCCTATTGAAGAAGCTAATACTTCATTACTTGTCACATATAAACCCGCTAAAGCAGAACCAATAACCCCCGCAAAGAAAGGATATTTCTTCCGTAAAGTAACACCGAATAAGGCTGGCTCAGTAATTCCAAAGTAGGCAGAAATAGCAGAAGTAGAAGCTAAACTCTTATCGTCCGGATCAGTAGACAACCAAGAAATAGCCAAACAGGCACTTCCTTGAGCTATATTGGATAAAGCTAACATTGGCCATAAAAATGTTCCACTATTTTGTGCTATCAATTGAATATCAATAGCAAGGAACATATGATGCATCCCAGTAACTACCATTGGAGCATATAACGAACCATATAACAGACCACCTAACCATGGTGCAGTCTCATAAGCAGTAACAATTCCAGTAGTTAACATATTTCCAATACTACGTGTCAACGGGCCAATAAGTCCTAAAGATAAAAAGCCAGTTACCAAAATAGTTGTGATTGGAACTATCAATAACTGAATAGCATTCGGAACCCAACTTCTCAGCCACTGTTCTATTGTACTTAAAATATAAGCAGCAGCTAAAACTGGTAACACTTGACCTTGATAACCTACTTTTTCAATCTGAAATAATCCTAAGATATTAAACTGGGGAATATCTCCTTCAAGAGCTGCTTCCCCATAGCCCCAAGCATTCATCAAATCAGGGTGGACTAACATAAGTCCCATAACAATACCTAAGATTGGACTACCACCAAATCGCTTAGTAGCTGACCAACCAACTAACGCAGGTAAGAAAACAAAGGAAGTATTAGCCATCATATTAATCAGGTTCCATAGCCCTTGTAGGCCAGGATATATCTCCAATAATGTCTTCCCTTCAACAAATAATCCTTTTGCCCCTAATAAATTATTAAGTCCCATTAATACACCAGCAATAATAATCGCAGGAATAATCGGCATAAAAATATCAGATAAGGCTTTGACTAACCTCTGTAAGGGATTCATATTCTCCTCACCAGCACTCTTCACTTCTGATACCGAAGCTTCTTCTAAGCCAGCAAGTTGAGTAAACTCAGCGTATACTTTCTCTACATCACCAGAGCCAATTACTACCTGGTAGACGCCTGAGGAACTAAATGCTCCTTTAACTAAGTCTACTGCCTCTAGCTGTTCTTTATCCACCTTAGCTTCATCCTGTAAAGTTAACCGTAATCTGGTTACACAATGGGCTGCATTTTCAATATTATCCTGTCCACCTAAGTATTTAATTATCTGTTCTGCATTTTGTTTATAATCAGCCATTCTAGTACCCCCTATAAAGTAGATTAAGCATATACAATTCTTATAGGGTTATATTCTTATAACTTGTATATACAACTTGTTGTAACTATATTATAACCTGTATATACAAGTTTGTCAATAATGATTCGCCTTCTTATATATTACTTTGTCGATTAGGATAAGGACAAGGTTGAGTTTAAGATTAAGGCTAAAGTTAAGACCAGACCAAGATCGAGATCAGGGCCAAAAACAAAATTGAATCAAAATCAAAGACAAGGTAAAAATAAGCCAAAAAAGAAAATAACCTCCTCATTACGAGGAGGTAACTAAAAAATTAATTAATCTGTATCTGGTGCTTCTCCTGTTACAATCTCTACTCCAGAGCTAGCACCAATTCTAGTAGCTCCAGCTGTAATCATCTCTTGAGCATCTTCTAAACTACCAATGCCTCCGGAAGCCTTAACTCCTAAATCAGCTCCTACTATCTCCTTTATTAACTCCACATCTTCTACTTTAGCTCCAGCAGTACCAAAGCCAGTAGAAGTCTTCACAAAATCAGCTCCTGCTTCTTGGGCAGTCTGACAAGCTTGTTTCTTTTCTTCTTCAGTCAGATAACAAGTTTCAATAATTACTTTAACTACCTGATCACGAGCAGCTCCTACAACAGCAGCTATATCATCCTCTACTATCTCCCAAGCTTTGGATTTAACTGCCCCTAAGTTAATCACCATATCCAGTTCATCAGCACCATTTTCAATAGCGTCTTTAGCTGTATAAACCTTAGTTTCTGTGGTGTTGGCCCCTAGCGGAAAACCTATTACTGTACAGACTTTAACTGAACTCCCTTTTAGTTCTTTAGCAGCTAACCGAACAAAACTAGGATTGATACATACTGAAGCAAAGTCATACTCTATAGCTTCCTGACACTTAGCTATTACCTCTTCAGCAGTAGCATCAGCAGCTAAAATCGTATGATCAATCATTCCTGCTACTTCTTCTGCCTTCATACTAACGCCTCCTTCATCTACCGATTTAATTAGACTCACACTGCCACTAAATTACTTCTTCTTAACTACCTCTTTTGCCTGCGCAACAATCTCTTCAGCAGTCAAACCAAACTCCTTCATTAATTCCTTAGGCGGACCTGATTTACCAAAAGTATCCTCAACTCCTACTCGCTGAAGAGGAACAGGATGATTCTCCACTATAGCTTCAGAAACTGCACTACCTAAGCCACCATAAATGTTATGCTCTTCTGCTGTTACTGCAGCTCCTGTCTTAGCTACTGAAGAAATAACCCCCTCTACATCTAAAGGTTTAATAGTATGTACATTAACTACCTCTGCCGAGATATCTTCTGTAACTAACTCCTCTTGGGCTTTAATAGCTTCTGCTAACATCATTCCTGTAGCAAAGATTGTTACATCACTACCTTCGTGAACCACATTAACTTTACCCCATTCAAATTTATAATCCGCTTCGTCAAACACGACTGGGGTGCCCACACGACCAAACCGAAGATAAACTGGACCATCATATTCAGCCGCTGCCTTAGTAGCTGCTTTAGCTTCAGTATAATCCGCTGGGACAATAACTGTCATATTAGGAATCCCGCGCAGAATACTAATATCTTCAATAGCTTGATGCGTAGCACCATCAGGGCCAACTGTAACCCCAGCATGAGTAACAGCAATCTTAACATTTAAGTTAGGATAAGCAATTGAATTCCTGATCTGATCACCTACCCGAGCACTACCAAAAACAGCAAAAGTACTAGCAAATGGTACTTTGCCACAGCTAGCTAATCCAGCTGCCATCCCCATCATATTCTGTTCACTAATTCCTACCTGAAAGAATCTGTCCTCATAATCTTCCTTAAAATAAGCTGTTCTAGTTGATCCCGACAAGTCAGCATCTAAGACTACAACATCATCATTGTCTGCTCCTAACTCGACTAAAGCATCTCCATAAGCATTTCGCGTTGGAATTTCTTCTGTCATCATTTATCACTCCTTCAAATAATTCAGTTTATAAGTGGCACTATCGTACCACAGCTATCAGCTATCTGCAAATGGTTTTTATTACGGAAGGTCTGTTTTCTAGACCTGTAGGGTGTGTCGTGAGCTAATTCAAATTCAAGACAATAACCCAGTTCAATCCGTTAAAACATAGTAATCTTAAAGGAGTAGATTTTGAATTTAAAGGTTTTGAATTAGCTAATCCTACAAGTTTCCCAGAAACTTTTCGTGATGAAAAGCATCTGCAGACGGCACACAGCACACGACTGTGTCACCTACGGTGACACAATATATCATTTACTCCAATTCAGATAAAGCTGTATCAGCTTGTTGACCACTAGGTGTCTTACCATGCCAAGCTGGATTATCCTCCATATAAGAAATACCTTTTCCTTTGACTGTATTAGCAACAATCATTGTTGGTTGGTCAACTACTTGATTAGCTTCCTCAAAAGCAGCTAAAATATCCTCTAAATCATGGCCATCAATCTCAATTACATACCACCCAAAAGACTCAAACTTCTCTACAACAGGTAATACTTCCATGATCTCTTCTGTCTTCCCCGCTAACTGGATTCTATTATTATCCAGAATACCTACTAAGTTATCTAAACCAAATTTAACAGCTGCTAAAGCTGACTCCCAAATCTGTCCTTCCTGTAATTCACCATCACCTACTAGAGAATAAACATTATAATCCTTGCCATCTGTCTTTCCTGCTAGCGCTATACCTGCCGCAGCAGAAAGCCCCTGGCCTAAAGAACCAGTTGTCATATCAACTCCTGGCGTCTTATTCATATCAGGATGCCCTTGCAAGTGACTATCTAACTGACGAAGACTAGTCAAATCCTCAGTAGGAAAATATCCTTTCTCTGCTAAAACAGCATATAATACTGGAGCAGCATGACCTTTAGATAATACAAAACGGTCTCGGTCCTCCCAATCAGGATGATCAGGATCAATATCCATTTCAGCAAAATAAAGAGCTGTTACAAGATCAGTAGCTGATAAAGAACCTCCGGGATGTCCTGAACCAGATTCAATTAACATTTCCATAATATAACGTCTAATTGTCTGTGCCTTCTCTTCTAATTCTGTAATATCTACCATAATCAAGCCTCCTTTTTTTTGTCTTGAAATCCTTCGCCTAAAACTTCATGTACCTCAGTGATAATCACAAAGGCATCTTCATCTATAGTATGTACCAGATGCTTGAGGTCTGATACTTCAGACCGGTTAATTGTACATAATAAAATATCTTTATCAGCTTTAGAGAAGCCGCCTTCGCCTTTGAGGACAGTTACTCCGCGATCCATCTCTTCTAATACTTTGGCTTTAATCTCTTCAGCAGAATCAGAAATAATAAATGTAGCTTTAGCAATATCCAGACCTTCCTGAACTAAGTCAATCACTCGACTAGTCACAAATAAAGCAATCAAAGCATATAAAGCCTGTTCAGGATCAAATACTACGGTAGCTAAAGCAATCACAAAAAAGTCTATCAGCAATAAACTCTTACCGGAACTAAAAGAAGTATACTTACTAATTATCTGGGCTACTAAATCTGTTCCGCCAGTGGTGCCCTTAGCTCTAAAGACTAAGCCTAAACCAAGTCCTATTAGACCACCACCATATAAAGCTGCTAATAGAGGCTTATGAGTAATAATCGGTACCTCTCCAGCTAATAAATCAGTCACTACAGATAAAGCCAAGATACCGTATAAAGTACGGACCCCAAATTTAGTTCCTAACTCTTTAACTCCAGCAATAAATAAGGGAATATTTAAAGTTAACATTACCTTACCTACTGGCAGATCAAAGAGATAATAAATAATTGTAGCTAAACCACTAACTCCTCCCGCTGCTATCTTATTGGGGACTAAAAACATAACTAATCCTAGTGCTGTTAAGACTGAACCAATTGTAATTACCAAGTAATCGATAATTATTCGTTTGTTTAACTTCATTGCCACCACCTACTTACCTCTCTTCAATCGTTGGACTACCACCTGATAAATAAATTCTGGTAGGGCCTTTATCCTGCTTAAACGCTTAGGTTCTTGGAGTAATCTATACAACCACTCTAGACCTAACTGCTGGATCATAACTGGGGCTCTAGTCTTCTTCCCCGCTAAAATATCAAAGGTACCTCCTACCCCAATTCCTACAGGAATCTGTAATTCGTCTAAATAGGTTGCCAACCACTTTTCCTGTAAGGGTACTCCCATTCCGACTAATAGAATATCAATCTCTTGAGCTTGCAGTTCAGCCACTACCTCTTTTTCTGCTTGGTGGTCTAAATAACCATGATGGGTTAAAATATCCAACTGGGAATAATCAGCTAGAACTCTCTTTTTAGCCTCTCTTGCTACCCCAGAAGCAGCCCCTAAAAAATAAAAAGTATAACCCATTTTATTACCTCGGGCCAACAACTGCTGGACTAGATCAATACCTGCTACTCGTTGAGCAAGTGGTTGACCTAATAAATGGGAGGCTAAAACCACTCCTGCTCCATCAGGCACTCGCAGTTGAGCAGAATTAATAATCTCCTGGAGGGTCTGATTTTTAGTTGCTTGCATAATCATTTCAGCATTAGGAGTAACTACTAGATTACCTAGACTTTCAGTCTCCACTAACTCCTCTATTCTTGTTAGCGCCTCTTCTCTAGTTACTTGATCAATAGCAACTCCTAAAATATTAACTTGATCTATCATAAAAAATCACTTAAGAGCCGTAAACTTATTTCTAGATTCTGCTGGGCAAGTCCTGCTAAATGACTAGTTTTTTTCTGTAAAGTTGCTTTTAACTCCTTTTTTTGCTCCCACAGCGAAATAATTTGAGAGTGGGCTGCTTGCACTCCTAAAGAATCAATCTCCCCTACTGGCTCTAACCCCACTCGCTCTAAAAAGTGATCTACTTTTGGATCATAAGAGATGCCAGCTGGGATAGCCCCCATAAGGGCAGCAAAAATCAAAGAGTGGAGCCGAACTCCAACTAGTAAATCAACCTCCTCTACTAAGCTCAATAACTCACGTGGTGTATAATTGCCAGTTATAATCCTAGCTGAATTAGTCATTAAGCCCTGGAGCTGATAACTCATCTCCCGATCAGCTGGATACTGCAGGGGAATAAATAAAATTTCAGCCTGGAGCTGATTATGGAGTTGGTCTAATAACTTAGCCAACTCTGATAAATAGGTATTTTCCTGCCAAGCCCGCGGAGCAACACCAATCACTGGAGAAGTTAACGTTACTCCTTCCTTAGCTAAAATTTCCTCTTGGCGGGCTTGACTAACTGGTTGGAGGGTAAAGACTGGATCAGCTGTCAACTGAATCTCTGCTCTAACTCCAAGCTCCTGGAGTAAACTCCTTGAAGCTTGGTCCCGAACAGTAATAGCTGCTACCTGATTTAAAATACGCTGGACTAACTTCCGGTTCCAGTAACTAGTAATTGGCCCTATCCCCTGACCACAACAAAAGACAGGCACCTGTAGTAAGTGGGCCAACTTAATCACTCCTAAGTAATAAGGAATAGTCCGTCTACTAGTCACATCTTGTAAAAGACTACCACCACCACTGATTAATAAATCAGTCCGGCGGAAGAGATTGGAGATAGCACCTAGATTATACCTAGCAACTGCTCGAACACCGTGCACCTGGCTTGTCCACTCGGGATCAGCAGATAAAACAACTAACTCCACATCATCCACTTCTCTCTGTAAACCAGATATTAAAGCAGCCAGGATAGCTTCATCTCCTGCATTATTGAAACCATAATAACCGGACAGAACTACTTGGGGCATAAAGATCATCCTTTTTAGTTTACAGTGTACAGTTTACAATGTACAGTGGATAGTTGATAGTTGAGAGTTGAGAGTTGAAAATCTAAAAAATTTAACTATACACTATAAACTATAAATTATGAACTAATATATACTCATCACTAGTCACTAGTCACTGTTGCTATTTTAACCACTCCTGCACCAATAACTCCTCCTAACAACAACCCTTCTCCTACACGCAACAACGAAACTACAACTGGCGTATGCAGGTGGGCAAAAGTATTTAACATATTAATCGGACCTATCAGCCCTGGTACTACTAACCAACTTAGCTTTTTCTGGTGTAGAGAAGTAGCAATTCCAGCCACTAATAAGGGATGACCAATTAAAAAAGATTTAAACCGCGGTCTGACTGGCAATCCTCTCTCTAAGAGACTTCTAAACCACTCTTCTAGCGAACTAACACCTATTAGTGATCTATTTCCTGTCCTACCTAGATAGATTACCATTGCTCCTACAACTACTACCGCTAGCAATACTTCCTGGCGCGAGACAGCTTGCTTAAGAAGCTTCTCTAAATGCTTCCTTAACTGATGCCAACTAGAATACTGGAGATAGAAATAATAGATTCCGCCAGCTAATAAAGGCAGTAGAAAAGCTAATTTAACTCCGCGAAACCTTCTAATCTGTAATAAATAACTAGTCTCAGCTAATAAGGCATGGATTAGTAACCCACCAGCTACTGTCACTAATCCTACCTGACAGAATAACCAACTGGTACTTAGTTGCTTTTTCAGCTGGAGATTGATTAAGACCAGAACCAAGCAAGGAATTAATAAAGCAGTACCTAAGGCAAATAACTCCTGGACTAGTTGCTGGTCTACTACAAAGGGCAGAACTAGTCCACTAATCAAGATACCAACGAGAACTAATCTATTACTAATCCCTAATAACTCCACTACTAGAGCCAATAAAGCACTTACTCCTAGCCAGAGCATAATCTGCCAGTAAATCTGAGGCTGTAAGTGCTGATAAGGCTGAGCCCTCTCTAGCTGATAGCCTGCTTGTTGTAACCTAGCACTCAACTTTGTAACTAATTTTTCTGTCTGCTTTGACGTTGGATAAGGTTTGAGATATAAACTTCTGACTCCTCGTTCCTGAACTGCTTTACTATACCGATTAACTACTTCTTCAACTGCCAGCGACTCTAACTCCTGCTGATCAATACTATGTACCCGGACAGCTTGATAATCCAGTAAACTAGCTAAAGAATGAGCCCCCTGTTGATAAGCAATAAAAGGCTCTAAGAGCCCTAAAGTAATCCCTTGCTCCTCCAAACTAGCAGCTGTCTCTTCCAATCTAGTAGGATAACCAACTACCTGTTGCCCACTAAAGATAATCTGGTTAACTGCTGGCAACTGGGCTATTAACTTAGGCAACTCTCGCGGACTAGTTTGACTACTGATTCTAGGAATCACGTCCCAGTCTTGCTTTAGCTGCTCTAAAACTGAAAGCACTAATAAAGGTTGATTAACTAATTCTTTAACCAAGTCCTGATTCTTAACCACTAACAACTGCTCCTGTAACTCCAGCTGAGTTGGCCCTAATCTGAGCTCCAAAGCCTGCTGTAGCCCCCTTAATAATTTATCCGGAGCACTAATATACAGATAATCAGACTTAAACTGCTGGTCAGTTAATACCTGTAACTCGTGGCCCGAATAATAGGCTACTTTTCCTCTTGCAGCCAACTCCTGGAGACTTTGGCCCCTAACAGCTAATGTCTGCAATCCTGTCTGCTGTAGCTGGGGCAATAATGATAACTGATCTACCTGGGCTAATGAATTATAATCCATTATCAATTCTACACTACGATTAGCTGTTTCCACTTGATATTTATTAACGACTACTACTCCAGCACTGACTAACGCACTAATCAGTAATAATACTAATAACTTACGCATTGAGTTCCTCCAAGAATTTTCTTTCACCTTTAGCATAAGGAACTCACTAACTAATTATTCATTTAATAGTCGTAATTGATTCTTCTCTAGTTTAACTTCCTCCACCTGCAGAGGCAAAGGTAACTTACTAAGATCAAATTTAAACTGCAATTTATTCTTTAACTCCTCAATTGCTTCTGTAGGTACCAAAATATTCTCTACAGCTAATTTATCCGATTTAAAAACAATCTGTTGGCTAGAAGCCACTGCAAAGTGACCAGCTAATTGGAGGTTAACCTGGGCATCAAAAAAACTAAGCAGTCCGGTAATCAACACCTTATCAGAAGTAACATCTACTTTAAAATTCTCAAAAATCTTAAGTTCTGGCCTTGTCTGTAAGTAACTGCTTAAACTTTCCTCACTAATTACTAAATCAAGATAAGTAGTCTCTCCTTCTACTATCTGCCACCCTTGGTCAGTCTCAGTCGCTTTTAAATCACTAAAAGTAGCTTGTAGACTATCTAAAGTAAGTTTCTGATCTGTTAATTTCCGTCCAGTTAACTCCAACTTATCAATCCGACCAAGTAAGATCTTAAGGGCAGGCAAAGCAGCTACTTCTGCTTCTAATTCTTCTACATTATCTAATTCAGCTTTAATTCCTGTCTCTAATTTATTAGCAAATAAATGAGGTATTAGCAACTGAGCAGCCAAAATAAGAACTACCAGACTAATTAGCCCCCCTACTTTAACTGACTGTTTCATGACCCATCCCACCTTATAATAAAATAGCTAATAATATTCCACCTACTAAACCAATTACTACTCCTAAAGTAGACTGGAAACCATACTTAGTACTATAAGCACTAGGTAATAACTCACGCACAATAATATATAACATTCCTCCCCCAGCAAAACCTAGATTAAGAGTTAAAATCCCAGGCGAGATAAAACCTAATAAAGCACCTAAGAAAGCTCCTAGCCCCATAGGAATTCCTGGTAACATAGCCAAAACTAGAATCTTAACTGGAGACCAGCCCCCAGCATTCATCGGAGTAGCTAAAGCTAATCCTTCAGGTAGATTATGGAGCGCAATAACTAAAGCTAAACTTAAGCCTAATTCAGCTTCTGCTACACAACCAGCCCCAATAGCTAACCCTTCGGGGAAATTATGGAGCGCAATCCCTAATCCTAATAAGATACCAGTCTCAATATAAGCTACATCCTGGCTGTCAGTCTTAATATAACCAGCTAGCAGACTTAATACTAGCCAACCAGCTAATAAACCACCACTAGTATAAACTAAATTACTATGTTCTACTGCTTCCGGCACTAAATCAAAGAGGACTACCGATAACATAACTCCACTAGCAATTCCTAACATCAGACTAATAGAGCGGTCTCTAGGCCGCCGCCAAAAGAAAGTGACTGCTCCGCCTAACCCTGTTCCTAGCACTCCAGCTAACAGACCAATTGTTGTAATTGAAGCCAGTTCAGACATACTTTCACCTCACAATTATCAATTCTCAATTGTAAATTATAAAATAAAAGCCCTCGCCTATAACAGACGAGGAAGACTCACATTAATTTATGTCTCATCTAAAAGATTTATTCTTCTTTTAAGTAGGCCTCAATCAACTTATCTACCTCTCCATTCATCACCTGTTCTATCTTACCAGTCTCAAAATCAGTTCTATGGTCTTTAATCATCTGGTAGGGATGGAAGACATAAGAACGAATCTGATTCCCCCAAGCTATTTCTTTATGCTCCCCCTGGATTTCTTCTAATTTTTCTGCTTGCTTTTCCTGCAGATAATCAAACAATTTTGATTTTAAAATCTTCATTGCTCCCTGCTTATTTTTATGCTGCGAACGTTCATTTTGACACTGGGCTACCATTCCTGTTGGCAAGTGGGTAATCCGGACAGCAGAATCAGTAGTATTGACATGTTGGCCCCCAGCTCCACTAGCTCGATAAGTCTCAATCTTTAAGTCATTTTCTTTAATATCAATCTCAATATCATTATCCAACTCAGGCATGACATCAACAGAAGCAAAAGAAGTATGGCGCCGACTAGAAGAATCAAAAGGAGAAATCCTGACTAATCTATGGACTCCTTTTTCTGATTTAAGATAACCATAAGCATAAGCCCCCTTAATCTGAATAGTGGCACTTTTAATTCCCGCTTCTTCGCTAGGAATCAACTCTAAAGTCTCTAACTCATAGTCATGCTCTTCCGCCCACCGGGTATACATTCTCAATAACATCTCAGCCCAATCCTGAGAATCAACTCCGCCAGCGCCGGGATTAATAGAAACTAAAGCATTATTAGCATCATACTCTCCTGAGAGTAGAACCTTTAGTTCCATCTCTTCTATAGCAGCTACTAAATCTTGACTCCGTTCCTTGACTTCTGCTATTACTTCCTGGTCATCCTCAGCAGTAGCTAATTCAAGCAAAACTTCTAACTCTTCCTGCTCAGCAACTAAATCATCAAAACCAGTAATCTTATCTTCTAAAGCACTAGCCTGTTTACTGACCTTTTGAGCTCGTTGGTTATCATCCCAAAAACCAGGCTGGGACATTTCTTCTTTTAATTTTTCGTGTTTAGCTACTAATTCGTCGTAGTCAAAGAGACCTCCTTAATTCTTTTAGTTGTTCTCCAATCTTAGCTAACTTAGCTGTTAAATCTTTCATCTAATCACCTCGCATATATGATTTACAGTTTACAATTAAAAGCAGTCCTCTGCTATCTGTACCTGGATTTTGAGTTTTACTTAACTTGACTCATGGCACATGACACACAGCACATAGCACACGACTAACAGCTATTATCTGTTATACCCACCATACTTATCTGTATTAATACAACATTTTTTATACTTCTTACCACTACCACAGGGACAAGGGTCATTACGACCAGGTTCTTCTTGTTTAGTAATTGGATCGGTAGTTGCTTCTTCAGCGGATTGGTCATCTGCCTGAGCTGTCTGTTGTTGCTGAGTTGGCTGACTTTGCTCCTCAGCTAAGTCATAAGCAGTAACCTCTGAACCATGATTATAATCCAGATTTTCTCTAGTCTCAGGAGTTGCTTCACCTTCTACTACCTCAATAGCAAATAAGTACTGGATAATCTCCTCTCTAATCCACTCGTTCATCTGTTTAAACATATCAAAGGCTTCAAATTTATACTCATTTAGTGGATCACGTTGACCATAAGCTCGGAGACCAATTCCCTGGCGCAGATCATCCATTGCTTGCAAGTGATCCATCCATTTATCATCAATTACTTTTAGCATAACTATCTTTTCTAACTCCTCTAATCCTTCTGCTCCTAATTCTTCCTTTTTCTCCTGGTAGGCAGCCTGAAAGATAGCTACTAACTTCTCTTGTAGTTCTTCTCGTCTGAGTCCTGCTAACTCCTCAACATCTATAGTAACTTTCTTTAACATCTGTTCTACATAATCTGTTAGTCCAGCTAAATCCCAATCCTGGGGATGGTCATCTTCGTCAATATAATCCTCTATAATATCAGCTAACCAGTCTTCTCCTATTTCAGTCACAATCTCTGCTAGATCATCTCCTAATAGGATTTTCCGCCGGCGACTATAAATAGCTTCTCGTTGTTTGTGGAGTACTTCATCATATTCTAAAATATTCTTTCGGATATCAAAGTTACGACTTTCTACCTTCTGTTGTGCATTGGATAAAGATTTATTAATTAACTTATGCTCAATTGGTTGGTCTTCATCAACACCTAACGTCCCCATAATATCGGAGATCTTATCGGAACCAAAGAGCCGCATCAAGTCATCTTCTAGGGAAACATAAAAGCGAGAAGAACCAGGATCTCCTTGCCGACCAGACCGACCACGTAACTGATTATCTATTCGTCGGCTTTCATGACGTTCAGTACCAATCACATGCAACCCGCCTAAGTCAACTACTCCTTCTCCTAGCACAATATCTGTTCCTCGACCAGCCATATTAGTAGCAATTGTAACTGCTCCTTGTTGGCCCGCTCGTTTAATAATCTCTGCTTCTCGTTCATGATGCTTAGCATTTAATACTTCATGAGGAATATGCTCTTGCTTTAACATCCGACTTAATTTTTCTGATTTCTCAATAGAGACAGTCCCCACTAAGACAGGCTGACCACGTTGGTGTCTGTCTTTAATATCTCGGACTACAGCTCTGAATTTAGCCTCTTCTGTTTTATAAATCACATCAGGTTGATCCTCGCGAATGACTGGTTCATTAGTAGGTACAACTACTACATCCAAATCATAAATTTCTTCAAATTCTTCCGCTTCAGTAGCCGCAGTACCAGTCATCCCGGATAAAGTATCATACATTCTAAAGAAATTCTGAAAAGTAATACTAGCTAAGGTCTGACTTTCTCGTTTGATCTTAACTCCTTCTTTAGCCTCAATCGCCTGGTGTAATCCCTCCCCAAACCGACGCCCTGACATAATCCGGCCGGTAAACTCATCAACAATATGGACTCCCCCATCTTTTACAATGTAATCTTCATCGCGGTGCATTAATTCTTTGGCTTTCAGGGCCTGATTAATATGGTGTAGCTCATCCATATGCTGATTATCGTATAGATTCTCTATTTTTAAGATATCCTCTACTCGATCAATCCCTACTTCAGTCAACATCACTGACTGAGCTTTCTCATCTATCTCATAGTCCTGTTCTTTGTTTAATCTGCTAGCTATCTTAGCAAATCTATAGTATACCTGCGGCGACTCTTGAGCTGGGCCAGAGATAATCAATGGTGTCCTTGCTTCGTCAATCAGGATACTATCTACCTCATCTAAGATGGCAAACTCTAACTCGCCTTGGACTAACTTCTCTTGCTCAGTAGCCATATTATCGCGAAGATAATCAAAACCAAACTGATTATTAGTCCCGTAGAGAATATCAGATTGGTAAGCTTCTCGCCGTTGTTGACTATCCATATCCTCTGAAATAACACCAACATCTAGACCTAGGAATCTATAAATTTGGCCCATCCATTCACTGTCACGTTCAGCTAAATAATCATTAACAGTGATAATATGTACATTTCGACCTGCTACTGCATTAAGGTAGGCTGGCAAAGTAGCTGCTAATGTCTTTCCTTCCCCAGTCTTCATCTCTGCAATTCGACCTTGGTGTAAGACAAGTCCTCCTAGAACCTGCACATCATAATGACGCATTCCTGTTGTTCTCTGCGAAGCTTCTCGCACTACAGCAAAAGCTTCCGGCAATATATCTTCCATTGTTGCTCCGTTATCTAATTCTGCTCTAAATTCTTCTGTCTTAGCACGTAATTCTTGATCAGATAACTGACTAATCTCGTCTTCCCAACTATTGACTTTATCAACTATCGGTCTTAATTTCTTTAATTTCTTTTCATTAGGATCAGGAAACAATTTCTTTAAAAATCCAAACATAACTTCACCCCTTAATTTCTAATACATCACAAGCTAACCAATATTAATTATATCATCAATTACAATAATTACAAAATTAAAATTCAATTTATAATTTAGAATTGATAATTGACAATTAAACCCCTTTAAAACCTTTATAAATCAATAGATCATACGCTTTTGATTTATAATTGTTAATTGTCAATTAAATTTCTAGCCCACTAAAAAAAGACTAGCCCTCAGGCTAGCCCCACTTAACTAGATTAAAATGTCGGTTCAATTAAGCCATAATCCCCATCTCGTCTTTTATAAACTACATTTACTTCCTCAGTCTCAGCATTAGAGAAAACAAAGAAATCATGGTCTAATAAATCCATCTGCATCACTGCTTCTTTAACCGGCATTGGCTTCATAGCAAACTGCTTAGTTCGAACTATATTCGGTTCTTCTTCTTTCTTCTCTTCTTCTTCCTGGCGAGATTGGAGTACATTCTTTTTTAATTCTTTCTTTTCTTTTCTTAACTTCCGATGAATCTTAGTTTTATATTTTCGTACTTGGCGTTCTAATTTTTCAATCACTCCATCAATAGAAGCATACATATCTCCTGTCTTCTTTTCGGCTCGTAAAATCAAACCATCAACAAAAATAGTAACCTCTACAATATGTCCTTCTTTCTTTACATCTAGAGAAACCTGGGCTTCAATTTCAGTATCGTCATTAGTATCAAAATACTTTTCAATCTTACCTACTTTCTCCTCCACATAATTTCTTAGAGCATCAGTAATATCAATATTTTTACCTCGTAGCATAATTTTCATTATATAATCAACCCCTTCCAATAAAGAGTAAAAAACTAACCAAAATTAGAATTTAAATTCCTTATCTATTAGTTCTACATCAAACTATTAATTCCTGCCGAATGTTACAAAAAATAATAAAAGCCTCGGAAACTAATCCGAGGCTTACCAGCCGTAATCTATATTTACTATAGCTTAACGACGTCTTCAGCTTGAGGTCCACGATCTCCCTCAACTACTTCAAATTCTACTGCTTGGCCATCTTCTAAAGTCTTGAAACCTTCTTCTTCAATTGCAGAGAAGTGAACGAATACATCGTCTCCTTCTTCGCGCTCAATAAATCCATAACCTTTTTTCTCGTCAAACCACTTAACATTACCTTGTTCTTTCATTATACACATTCCTCCTAATAATAAGTAAATCTTTTGTGACAATTTCTTGCCAATTCATTCTGTATATAGTCTAACACATTATTAGCATCTTGTCAAGAAAAGTTCTATAAGATCTTTCCTAAAAACTCTTGCGTTCTCTTTTCTTCTGGATTAGAGAATAACTTTTGCGGCTCTGCTGCTTCCACTATTACTCCTTGATCCATAAATAAAACACGATCTCCTACTTCGCGGGCAAAACCCATCTCGTGTGTAACTACTGCCATAGTCATACCTTCCTGAGCTAAATCCCGCATAACCTCTAGTACATCGCCTACCATTTCTGGGTCAAGAGCAGAAGTTGGCTCATCAAATAACATCACTTTAGGCTGCATTGCTAAAGCCCGAGCAATAGCAATCCGTTGCTTTTGGCCACCTGATAACTGGCTAGGATAAGTATCTGCTTTATCCTGCAGACCAACTTCGGCTAATAAATCATAGGCTATCTCGGTAGCTTCTTCCTCAGATAAACCTTTTACTTTCATCGGGGAGAGGATTATATTACCTAAAGACGTCTTGTGAGGAAAGAGATTAAAGTGTTGAAAAACCATCCCTGTTTCCTGGCGGATCTGGTTAATATCTGCTGTAGGAGCATTAATAACTTCCCCATCAATCTTAATCTCTCCTGCTGTTGGTTCCTCTAAGCGATTCAAACAACGTAAGAAAGTACTCTTCCCGGAACCACTAGGGCCAATCACAACAACAACTTCCCCTTGTTCAATCTCTTCATCGATCCCTCGTAATACTTCTAAATCACCAAAACTTTTGTGTAAGTTTTCTACTGTAATCATTGCTACTCACCTTTCTCCTCAATTAATAGTTAAAGATTATGCCTACCAGTCCCGCCCCTAGTAAATATAATATAGGATGTTGATCGAATCTATTTAGCAAATACAACAGGATAATAAATAGTAGACTCCCTTTCAGGCTAAATAACAACTCACCACTACCTACCTTAAAAGCTACAAAGCCAATCAAGCCTGCCACTGCTGGTCGAATCCCACTTAAGGCACCTCTGACAACTGGATGCTGATTAAACTTAATAAAATACCGCGCGATTACTAAAATAATAATTACTGAAGGAGTAGCTAAACCAATCGGAGCTACTAGTCCACCTACCAAATCAGCAGTATCATAGCCGACAAAAGTAGCTACATTAATCCCGATTGGCCCGGGAGTTGATTCAGCAATAGCAATCATATCTAATAACTGTTGATTAGTAATCCACCCGTATTTCTCTATTACCTGTTGGAGTAATGGTAGAGTAGCCAAGCCACCACCAATTGAAAATAAACCTATCTTAAAGAACTCCCAGTATAATAACAGATAAATCATTCTCTATCAGGCTCCTGATCCGCAAGAGCCTTATCGCGTCGGATAACTCCTATCAGTCCAGCAGCAAGGATTACAATAATTGGAGAAATACCTACTCCAGCTAATAATAAAAAAGATCCCCCAAAAAGAATAACCCCTAGATAATCCTGGACTGAATGGTCCCACATCTGAATTACTACATCAACTATTAAAGCCACTACCCCAATCTTAATCCCGCGAAAAGCCTGTTGGACCAGCTGATAATCTTGGAATTGATGAAAAAAGATAGCTATAGTTATAATCACTACTAAAGAAGGAAGAACCATACCTGTCGTAGCCACTAAAGCCCCTCGCACTCCCCTAAGTTTATAACCGATTAAAGTAGCTGTATTGATAGCAATAATACCAGGAGTACACTGACCAATAGCATAATAATCAAGAATTTCTTCTTCAGTAGCCCACTCTCTTTCAGTTACAAGTTCCTGTTGGATCATCGGCAACATGGCATAACCGCCGCCAAAGGTAAAGCCTCCAATCCGCAAAAAAATAAGAAATAACTGACCTAAATTCTGCAAGCTATCACCTCTTAAAGTCTAACTACTAGCACTCAATTTTCTCTCGGCTAGATTAACTAACCGCGTCATAATAAAGGTCATTATAAAGTATAAAATAGCTACTAAAGCAAAGATTAAAAAGGACTCATAATTTCTACTGATAATCACTCGTCCCTGACGAGTCAGGTCTTTAACAGCAATTACTGAGACTAGAGAAGAGTCCTTCAGTAAAGCAATAAACTCATTACCTAATGGCGGAATAATCCGTTTAAAAGCCTGAGGTAAGATAACATATCTCATTGCCTCAAAATAGGACATCCCTAACGACCGAGCTGCTTCCATCTGGCCGGTATTAATAGCATTAATTCCCGATCGGACGATCTCACCTACATAAGCTCCACTATTTAAGCCTAAACCTAATACCGCAGCAAAATAGGGACTTAATTCGACTCCTAGACTAGGTAACCCAAAATACAATAAAAATAACTGGACTAATAAAGGCGTCCCCCGAAAGAATTCAATATACACCTTAGCTAGATTACGCGACAACTTATTTCGCCAAGCTCGCGCTAAACCTAATACTGTACCTAAAATAACTCCCATTAAGACTCCTAATGTCGTTAACTTAACAGTTACGCCTGCCCCTTTAAGTAGTATTGGTAGGGCATTCTTGGCTATTTCTAGTTTGTTGGCCCACATTTGTTACTTCACTCCTTGTTTATTAGTTTACAGTGTACAGTTTACAATTTACAATTTACAATTTACAATTAAAATCAACTAATCTTTTAAGCTGTGTGTTGTGTGCGGATGCTTTTTATCACGAAAAGTTTCTGTGAAACTTGTAGGACCAGCCAATTCAATTTCTTATATATAAATAATAAAAATCCACCGGAGATAATTATACATCACTTTGTGTAGTTATGCAAACAATATCAGGTTAAGATTAAGGCTAAGGTTAAGAAAAATCTAGGCCCCTAAATAGAAAAAGAAGAGCAGATAACCACTCTCCTCTCCTAATAATTTAAATTACTTAAACCATTTGTCGTAAATTTCATCATAAGTACCATTCTCTTTAATCTTTTGTAAAGCCTGATTAGCCTTTTCTAGTAACTTATCATCACCTTTTTTAAAGGCTATACCATACTTCTCAGTAGTAAATGGCTCATCTGCCATCTTTACTTCTGGATTCTGGTCAATATAAGCCTTAGTTACTGGCTTATCATTAACTACAGCATCTATTCGGCCATTCTTTAACTCGATATAAGCCTGAGTAATCTTTTCGTAACGCTTAATTTCTTTGATTTCATCCTCCATCTTACTTACTTCTAGATCACCTGTAGTACCTAACTGGACTGCTACTGTCTTACCTGCTAAGTCCTCTGGCTGTTGGATCTGGTCTTCATCCTCAGTAACTGCAATTACCTGCCCTACATCAAAATAAGGATCAGAAAAGTTAACTGCTTTTTGTCTCTTCTCAGTAATCGTCATTGCCGAAGCAACTGCATCGTACTTATCAGTCTTTAAGCCAGGAATCAAACCATCAAAAGCAGTATCCTTTATTTTTAACTCCACACCTAACTCATCAGCAACAGCTTTTAGAATATCAACATCAAAACCTACAATTTGATTATCCTCATTAGGAAACTCAAAAGGTTTATAATCAGCACTCAATCCTACTACTAATTCGCCTTTATCTTGTACCTGCGACCAAGTCGTCTCCTGTTGTCCACATCCTGCAACTACTAACATAGCAATTAATAAAGAAAATAAAATTATTTTTTTCATTATTAGTCCCCCTAACGTTTATCATCTTATAAATAATTATACATGATTTATAATAATTATTCAAGGGAAATAAAAAATTTAGGTTAGGTATCAGCTATCAGCCATCTGAATAAGAAGTTAGTTTTTGAATTTAAAGATTTTGAATCGGCTGATAGCATATAGCAGAGAGCTGATAGCTATGTAGTCTTACTCCAACTCTTCGTTCTCCTTCTCTAACCTATATAATTCCTTTAGAGTAGGTTGTAATTGATTTATCTTCTCCAGATCACTATTATTAACAATATTTAATTTATCTATCTGTTTAATATCAAACTCCAGATCAAGATCAGCAATCTGATCTCGCAATTCTCGCTTCTGCTGATCAATCTCAGTAGTATCCTGTCCTTCTTTAAGTAGTTCTTGCTTCTCTTTTGTTAATTCCAATATTTCTTGGTATAACTCAACTTCTTCCTCTAATGCTGAGACCATATCTTCCACCATGTTTATCCCTCACTATCTTTTTTCCTTAATTATAAGTTATTTTACTCAATTTATCAACTTTATTAAAATTGAGAAACTAAATTCATAATATTACTAGACATTTTATTTATTTGAGCTAACATTGCCTGACCGGTTTGTGCTAAAACTCTTCGTTTAGTTAATTCCATCATTTGATTTGCCATATCAGCATCTTTTATTCGAGAATTAGATTCTGATAAATTAGTTCTATAATTAGCTACATTTTGACTAGTATGGTCTAGACGATTCTGATAAGAACCTATTTTGGCTCTGGCTGTACTAACTTTTTGGTTTGCTTCATTTATAATTTCTAGAGATTTTTGAATTTCCTCTTCGGATGCTGATGTCACTTTAGGCAAATCATCTAATCCCAGTTCTTCTGAAGTTAAATTATCTATTTCTGCCCATAAGTGATTAGACTCATCTGCCTTAGCATCATCCTGAACAACAAAGTTTGCCTCAGTTCTCTGTTTTCCCTGAGCATCAATTTCTTCTACATTGAAATCTTTCCAGTTGAAGTCGATATTAACCTCATCTAGATCAAGCCAGGATGTTCCATGGCCATACTTAGCCCTTTTACTTGCTTCTTCTGTTGGGTTAAGACTGACTTCACTTCTTCCTTTAGAATAATTAACCATCCACATATCACTACTACCATAATTACTGTCCACATCTCCATCTGAAGATGTCGTTCCTCCACTAATCATATAGTTACCCTCAGAAATTTCCTCTACAGAATTAGCTTTATCATTTCCGCTACCTCCTAATAAGTCCTGCCATTCTAAATTACCATCTTTATCAATTTTAGCAAGCAGCAGATCATCTCCACCTTGATTAGAATTATTGGGGATATCAGTAGAATCACTCTGACCTGCTATAATATATCCGCCATCCATTGTCTGTTGAATATGATTGGCCTCTTCATCACCACTGCCGCCGATACCTATTGTGGAAGTATCCCATTCTTTGGTTCCGGTTTCATTCAACTTGATGGCATATACATCCTTATCCCCAGCATCTGTAACCTGAGTTCCTGAAACTATATAACCCCCATCATCAGTCTGCTGGATATTTCCTGCCGTTTCATCATTATCTCCACCAAAGTTCTTTTCCCAATCTTTGCTTCCATTATCATTTAATTTTCTGATCCAAACATCTGTATCTCCATCTACTGTCTCTTTAGTTGCAGACAGAATATAGCCGTCTTCATCACTTTCAGTTACACTAACTCCCTCTTCATCCAGCTTATTTTCTTTTATTTTTTGTTCCCAGCTTATATCACCTGAGGAATCTAGTTTAAGAACCAATGCATCCTTATCTCCATCATTAGAAGTCTTAGTTCCTGATAGAATATATCCGCCATCACTAGTCTCTTGAACATTACCTACCCAGTCATCACCACCGCCAAAGTCATGTTGCCAATTCTTACTTCCATCTACAGAATCAACATTAAGAATCGTCATATCTTCATCGCCGTCAGCAGAAGTTTTAGTTCCAGAAATGATATAATTTCCATTATTATCTTCTTTGATATCAGATGCCTCAAATCCATCATAAGTCTGGCTCCACTTTTCAGTACCGTCACTATTTAATTTAGCAGCCCACAGCTGATCATTTTTAGTTCCAGAGATAATATAATCGCCACTATTGTCCTCTTCAATTTCTAAATTACTTATCTCTTCCTGAGAATATTTATCTCCTACTAACTGTTCCCATTCTTTATTACCGTCAGCATCTAACTTAATGATAGTACCATCTTGATCACCAAAGTTACTAGTCTTACTTCCAGCTACTATATAGCCTCCATCACTAGTCTGGCGAATACTACTAGCTGAATCATCCTTATTATCTAATCCATTCTCCCAACTTTTATTTCCAGCAGCATCGAGTTTAATCATAACCTTATTATCCTCATCATCTACTCCCGATAGAATATATCCATCAGTAGTCTTTTTCAGATCAATTCCTTGATTAAAATTCTTATCACTAAAGGTTTTATTCCATTTTTCTGTTCCATCTTCAGCAAACTTAGCTGCCCAGGCTTCTTTATCATTATCATATATAGATTCTCTAGTTCCCGCAATAATATATTCATCATTAGCTTCATCAACACTGATATCTGTAAATCGATCTTCTATCGCTCCACCTAAGTTTTTTTGCCAGTCAATACTCTTATCTCCATTTAACTTGATAACCCAGCCATCCCGATCAGTATCTGCCTTTTTGCTGTCTAGATCATGGTCATCAGATTCAGTCTCACCGGCTATCAGATATCCACCATCACTAGTCTGCTTAATACTATTTGCTGCATCATGTTCACTACCACCAAAGTTCTTTTGCCAATCTAGACTTAAATCATCCTGTAATCCAGCTGCCCAAACATCACTGCTGCCGTAATTATTACTCAGATCTCCATCACTAGATTTACTTTCACCTGCTACTAAGTAACCATTACTAGTCTCTTGAATACTATTTATTTGATCAAAGCTGCTACCACCAAAAGTAGAAGTATTTGTAGTATCCAAATTGCTATCTAACTTAGCTACCCAGCCTTCTTTATTTCCACTCTCATCTTTTCTTCCTGATAATGCATAGCCTCCACTACTTAATTTCTGCACATCCGTTATCTTTTCTACATCACCACTATCTGTTATATCTTTTTTAGTAGTAACCTGTCCATCTGGATCTAATTTAGCAGTCCATCTCTTACCAGTGTCGGTAGATTTCCCAGTTGCTAAGTAGCCGTTGCTAGTTTCCTTAAGATTATTAATCTGATCATCACTACCTCCAATAGTAGTTTCCCATTGAAAAGCTCCACGTGCATTAAACTTAATAGCTGAATTATCTTTACTATTATCATCAGGATTAGTTACTAGATAGCCATTATCACTAGTTACTGTAACTTCCGTTCCTTCATCTCCATTTCCGCCAAAACCCTGGTTAAAGGTATCCCATCGTTTAGTTCCATCTTCCTTTAATTTTACTGCTGCTATATCTGTATCTTCATTATTGGAAGTAGTAGTTCCAGAAACAATATACTCATCATTATCAGTTACTTCTATACTAACTCCTTCATCAAAATTACCTAGATTATCCAATGACTTTTTCCACACCTGATCTCCATCAGCCTCTGTTTTAGCAATCATCATATCACTACCACTACCGCTGCCTTCTCGGCCAGCAAAAACATACCCACCACCAGATAATTCCTGAACACTTTCTACACTATCACCACTATAGTTTTTATGCCATTCTTGCTCACCATTACTATCCAATTTATACATACCAGCTGTTCCAGAATTATTATTACTTCCAGCTACTATATATCCGTTATCATCTGTCTGTTTAATATCATTAACCTCATCAAATAGATCACCATGGTCTAAATACTTCTCCCATTGGAATTCACCATTCTGATCTAACTTCATTAATAACATATCATCATCTTTATCAGTAGAATCAGAATCACCCGCTAAGATATATCCGCCGTCCTGAGTAGGATAGACACTCTTCCCTTTGTCTTTGCCACCGCCAAAAGGCTTAGGCCAATCAGATTTCACATCTCCATCTGCACTTAACTTTGCTACTGAAATATCTTTATCTCCATCAGTAGAAGTTTTAGTCCCAGAGATTATCAGATCGCCACTGTTAGTCTCCTGAACTGTACTCCCCTCATCAAAGTCACTGCCCCCTAAAGTAGTTTGCCACTTTATATTCTTATCTTTATCGAGCTTTACAGCCCACATGTCACTATCAGAATTAGACTTCTCATTCTTTAAATCTTCATCGGTTGATTCAGTTCGTCCAAGTACTACATAGCCTCCATCACTAGTATTAGTAATATCCTGAGCATTATCATATGAACTGCCGCCTAGATTCTTCTCCCACTTTATAGGATCCTGAGTAATAGTTTTAGTAGCCAACAGTTTATCATCATGCTTAACATCAATTTTGACTTTTTCTTCAGATAACTTTGTGAAATTAAAATCCACCATAAAATCTCCAATTTCAACCTGACGAGTTACCGTAGTTCCATCATCAAGTACATTTAAATTATGATCAGACTCTCCTGCCACCTTTTCTTCCTTCTGACTAAAAGTACCATCAATCAGCGGCATACCGTTAAACTTCGTCTCATTAGCAATTCTGCCGGCTTTAGACCTTAATTCTTCAAGTTCAGTCTGAACACTCTCTTTATCTTGCTCACTTAACGTATCGTTAGCTCCCTGAATAGTAAGCTCTTTCATGCGGTGGAGAATATCCTGAATACTATCCATTGCTCCTTCGGCAGTCTGTAATAGAGAAGTTCCATTCTGAATATTCTCCTGTGCCTGCTGTAAACCATCTATCTCAGCTCTCATCTTTTGAGAAATTGCCATACCTGCTGCATCATCTGCTGCGGTTTCGATTCTCTTTCCGGAAGATAATTTCTTTAATGATTTAGTGCGTTTTTTATCATTCTTTCTTAATTGATTTAAAGCTTTAAGAGCATTTGCATTATTTAATACTCTCAAATTCATCCTCTCCTCTGCCAACTATTGATATATTTTTAAAATTATAACCTCTTTCTAATATAATTTAGATAAAATTTACATAATCCCCTTTATTTAAGCAATATAAATAATTTGTAACATAAGACTTTTAGTCTGTGTATTATTTATCTAATTCTTTCTATAATATCTCTTCCGGAACGGGAAACTCGAGTTCATGAAACTGCCAGAGCATTCTTACCCAGTCCATGGAATCTACTACGTAATCACTGGTCCAGAAGTCATAATCATAATCTCTAGCAGTTATACGACAGTCTTCCGGTTCTACGGAAGCATTATGGTGAGCAAAAAAGTCGGCTAAAAACTGATCCATCCTGGGCCCAAACTGAATCGGCAAAATTAACCCCTCCGGCTGGCCATCTCTAACTAGCTCCTTGTAAACATTCTGCCACAGATAAAGTGTCCGCTTCCCTTCGCGTCTGACATTATTAACTACTTCTCCGGTTGCTCCTGTTTCCATACGCGAAGCATTAATAGCCGCTGGATGTCTAACTGTCACTACATAATAAGCTCGGTCACCAAAAATATGATCTATTAACTGCATGCATTTACTGAATCTGGTCTTTTTGACTACATATTCTTTATCCGGTGCTTCGCGGTTGATATAGACTAAAAACTGGACTAGCTGAAATAAGAGATAGTAGTAATTCTCCGGCTTGCGCCAGCCTATAGTATAAGACTCTTCAATATCAAAATCGGGCATATGCTCATGCAGAATGGACATATGCAAGTCATCATACGGCCAATCTAGAGCCCGACTCAATTCTTTTAACATAAAAGTACCACCGGTTCGAGCAGCTCCCAAGATAAAGTAAAATTCTTTATCCAGATATTGGTCAATTAGCTGCTGATTATCTTCTCTAAAGGCATTAAATAAAGTAAGACATTCGGCTAGAAAGTCATCTAACTTAGTTTGTAACTCTTGACTGCTGTCCAACAAACCTTCTAATTCAGCTACCTTTTGCCGCCGATAGTCAAAATACTTCTGTGATGATCCATCCCGGCCGGAAATTCCTCTTACATTCCAGGCTTCGGCTGGGTCATAGCCGGCAAGATACTCCACTATTCCATAATGAACTTCTAAGTTTAAATCAAGACTCTGGTCTGCTTCTAAAATATTTAATGAATTAGTCCGCACTTTAGATTCCTCCAAACTATAAAATAAAAATCGGGGAAATTCCCGATTAAAATAAGTTAATCTATAAGATTATATCTTTTCATCTAAGATCAGACCCACCATGTTTTTGATGCGCCCAATCATATCCAACATTTCTTCTGGTGGTATCTCCTTAAGCACCTCATTATTATCTGTTTTTACTAATTTTGTCATCATCCTGTTGCTATCTTCATGTAATTCAAACTGTAGGTCTTCATGAAAGGTTTGTACTGTTTCATTTAATTTCTCTAGGCCTTCTTTAACCTGCTCTTTAGTTAACTTCTTCTCTGATTTCTGTTCTTTAGCTTCTTCTTTTTTCTCAGCCTGTAGATTAATTCCTTCTTTCTTTGCAGTATTTTTAGTCTGCTTTACTTCAGACTCGACTTGATTAGTTGGCTGACTACCGTCAACCTCAGAAACTTTCATTTTACCCCCTCCTTCGCTCTCAGATACAATAATCTTCTACTGTAATTTTACTCTTTTTCATCAATAAACTTACCTTCATAGGAATTACCTTGACCATTATAAGCCTGATTAATATTCAGTCCAGTATTAACATCTCTTATCTGCTGCTGCATCTCCTGTTGTTTAGCAGTTATCTTATCTTGATTAAACTGTTCTAGCTTACTTATCTCCTGCATAACTTCATAAGCTTTATCAACTATTATTTTCAAGTTTTTTATCTTTGCTTTTGCTTTTAAATCAGATTTTTGAGCTAATTTTTCTTTACCCTGTTCTAGTTCAGTATCTAATCCTTTAACTTTATTTATTATTTCTTCTTTATCAGCAGTTAATTGGCTTAAGTCTTGCCATTCTTCATCTTCAATCACCTTCTGCTGTTTTTCGGTTAAGCTCAAAATCTGTCTATAATGCAGTAACTTCTTTTTATAATTGGTTATTAAATTTTCAATTAATCCATCTCCAGTTAAGTTAACCTTCAATACTGATTCCTCCAGCCGATCTAGAACTCTGATCAGTCTGCTTTGGAATAGATTGAGACTTATTTTCTGCTTTCTGCTGTTTAAACTTCTTCATAGCTTCCTTCCAAGTATCACGCAGTTCTTTGAACATATCGAGCACCTCATCCATCGGTTCTGCTTTTTTATTAACATTAGCTTCTATCAACCGCCGGTTCATATAATCATACAGCACCTCTAAATTCTCGGCTATTTCACCGCCAGCTTCCATATCTAAAGTAGTCATTAATTCCTGAACAATAGCCTGGGTTCGATTCAGGCGATTATTTACAGTTTCATAATCATTATCTTCTAACCCCAGTTTAGCCTGATTAATAAACTTAATTGCTCCTTTATATAACATCAACACTAAGTCCTCCTGAGCTGCTGTCTCAATTTGAGTATTCTTATACTTTTCATAGGGATTATTAGCCATAGTTAGCCTCCTTACTAAACTACATCATAGAACTTAACATATTACTTGCTCCACCCATACTACCCAGTTGACTCTGCATCCAACTCTGTTGGCTATTCATTTTTGAAATAGCTTTTTCCATAGCTGTAAACTGACTTTGTAATCTACTCTTTTCCTGTTCCAGACGGTCATTTGTAGATTCAATTCTATCATCAATATTCTCCATCATAGTATCATAAGAATCTACCTTTTCAGGAATTACTCCTGTATTAGTCTGAACTAACATATCCGCATAACTATCTAATTTAGTGGCTACTCCATCAAATGAAGCTCCATCATCAGTATCAGCTTTAAATAACTGCTTTACTTCTTCAGGCTTATCTGCTAATGCATCCGTAAACTTACCAGAATCAAAGCTCATTACTCCCTCGCGGTCAATATCAATTCCTACCATAGATAATTGATCATAACTACTATCAGTATCTACTCTATCAGTAACCATCTGTCTTAATCTAGACTGCAGCCGCATTAAAGTTCCGTCCCCCTGCAGAGCCCCGGCATCTTCAGTTTCTTGGTCGTAATTAAGCTTGCCACTAATAAAATCCTGAACACTATTATACTGATCAACAAATTTCTGAATAGCCGAAGTAGCCTTCTCTGTATCTTTACTAACATCAATAGTAGTCGTTCCTGTAGTCTCTAAGTTAAAGGTTACATTATCTACTACATCATCAATCCCCTGATTGCTAGAGCGAGTAACATCCAGACCATTAACACTAAATTGAGCATCCTGAGTAGATTGCAATTCACTAGCAGTATTAACATTGCCATTAATATCTAAATCAAAACCTAAATCATCTGTTCCACCATTATCTAAAATATTATCAGGATCTTGAAATGATATTGTATTATCAACTCCAGTGTCAGTACTTTCAATAATCAAAGTATTATCAACAATTGATGCTTTCGTTAATTTATTACCATTTCCATCATCATTTCCACTAGCATTATTAATTTTATCTCGAACATCATTTAAAGATTCAGTCCCATCTATAGAAACACTAAAACTTTCACTGATATTATCTAATTCAATAGTAAAACTACCACTAGAACCTCCATTTAACCCAAGATCACTAGTAGAATCAGTCTGTTGAGCAGAAGAAATCCGATGTTCTTTAGCTAGCTGACTAACATTTAAATCATAACTTCCCTGAGCAGCATCATTAGTAGCTGTTGCAATAGCTACGCCTTCACTAGAACTGGTTGTTTTGTTGGATTCAAAAGTAGAAGTTAATTTCAAATCAGTTAACTTATTTTCTAATTTATCTATCCGAGAGTTTACATCCCGCCAGGCACCTTTCTGCTGTTCTAAAGTACTCTTCTCCTGCTTTAAGTTCTTCAGTCTTGGACCGTATTGTGCATTTAATATCTGCTGAATAGTGTCTTTAGTCGGCATTCCGCTGGCTAAGCCGTCCATCTGTAATCCATCCACTATAATCTGTCACCTCCAATTAATGAAAAAAGACCAGCCGGAAGAACCGGCCGGCCTTGATTTCATTCTATCTAGTATCTAAATCTAAATCAGTTCCTTTTACTGACAACTGAAACTGATCCCTGATAACTAATTAATTATCCAAGTAACTGCATTACTCCCTGTGACTTCTGGTTAGCCTGAGCTAACATAGCAGTACCAGCCTGCTTTAAGATTCTATTCTTACTCATACTCATCATTTCTTTCGCCATGTCTACATCGCTAATTCGAGAGTTAGCAGAAGTTAAGTTTTGTTCTGCTGTACTTAAGTTATTGATAGTATGATCTAAACGATTCTGCTGAGCTCCTAACTTAGAACGCTCCTGTGATACTTTATTAAGAGCATTATCGACTGTTGAAATAGCATCATTAGCAGCGGATTGAGTCGATATGTCTACTCCTCCGTCCCCACTAACACTAATTGAATCTCCAGCTGCTAGCTCATTACCAGCATCTCCTTCTATCGTAAATACAGTTGAAGTAGAATCCTCATAAGCGGACCAAGTCTGAGTAGTGGATGTATCAGTAGTAGTTGCTACTACATCCCCCTCGTTATTTGTTAAGCCAAGCCCAGAACTTATTTCTCCATGTTCAGTTCCTACTACTGAATATTCACCAGATTTTAATTCAGTATCTTCAAAGCTAATACTAGTAGTCCCAGTTAAGGTTATATCATGAGAACTAGTAAGAGCAGTATCTGCTACATCAAGTTCAGCAGTGCCTGAAGTCATTGGATCATTCATATTTACTGCTACAGCATTACTTGAACTATCTTCAGCTGTTGTTGCATTGCTGATATCATCAACAGCACTGTCAAGCATAGTATAGTCTTTCCCATCACTACTTACAGCAACATGTTGACCTGAATCATTTTTCAAGGAATAGTTAGCTTCTATATCACCAGTATTAGTACTAGTAACAGTAGTTTTTTCATCAAGAGAAGTCACATCCAAATTATAGGTGGTGTTTTGTGAATAAAATGCATCACCAGTACCAGATAAAGTTTGGGTAGAAGTATTAGACACTTCATGGTCAATACCTTCAGCACTTGCAACACCAAGTGCATCTGCTCGCATATCATTAATTTTAGTAGTCATATTCTGTCCTTCATTAGCACCGATCTGGAACTTACCTTCAAAACCACCGTCCAATAAGTTCTGAGTGTTGAATTCAGTAGTTTCACCAATTCTAGTTAATTCCTGAGATAGCTGGTCAACCTCTTTTTGAATTTCTGCTCGGTCTTCATTAGTATTACTATCATTTGCTGACTGTACGGATAATTCACGCATTCTCTGTAAGATAGACTGGCTTTCGTTTAAAGCTCCCTCAGCAGTCTGCATCATAGAGATACCATCCTGAGCATTTCGTTGAGCCTGAGCTAAACCATTCATCTGCCCCTTCATCTTTTCACTGATAGCCAATCCAGCCGCATCATCAGCAGCACGATTAATCCGCTTACCTGATGATAATCTCTCTAAAGACTTATTCATGTTGTTTTCTGTATTCTTCAATTGATTATAAGAATTCAATGCAGCAGTATTCGTATTAATTCTCATTATTTATTCCTCCTTGAGTTTTGTTTTTCTTTCTTCAGCCTCCCTGCTGAAGAAAGTTGATAGTTGACAGTGTACAGTTTACAGTTAAATTCAAGCAATCAAATTCAAAAGCTTATAAACTATACACTGTGAGTGGTACTAACTTATAAGTTGACTGATTTAAGTTAGTAACCATTGCTACCCTAAATTATTTTAGAGCACCAACCGTTACTAATTTACAATTGACAATTGAGAATTGACAATTAAAATTCAAAATCATAAAACAAAATACATACAATCAATCAATAATTTAAAAAATTAATCTTTAGCTTTCTTTCAATACTCTTATCGGAAATAAATTTTATTTTTTAATACTGTTATAAGACTATTAAACTTTATTTAAGCCATTTAAAGAAGAATAACTCTCTTTTTCTAACTCATTTACCTTGATTTATATTTCTTAATTATTAATTATCAATTTTCAATTCTCAATTTATTACTCTTCGCTAGCTTGCTCTATTAATTTTTGTAAGCTATCCACTTTAACTACAGAGGCTGCTTGTTTGTTTTCCTCTTCTATCTGTTCATATATTTCCTTCCGATGAATTTCTATATCTTGGGGAGCATCTATCCCTAGGCGAACTTGTCCTCCGCCAGCCTCTACTACTGTGATTTCTATGTCATCGCCGATTATGATTTTTTCGTCTTCTTTGCGAGTCAATACTAGCATGTCGTCGTAAAACCTCCTATTAGTTGTCGGGAGTCGGTTGTCAGGAATCTGCATTTCCTGGTTCCTGGTTCCTGGTTCCTGGTTCCTGGTTCCTGGTTCCTGGTTCCTGGTTCCTGGTTCCTGGTTCCTGGTTCCTGGTTCCTGGTTCCTGGTTCCTGGTTCCTGGTTCCTGGTTCCTGGTTCCTGGTTCCTGGTTCCTGGTTCCTGGTTCCTGGTTCCTGATTCCTGGTTCCTACTTCCTACTTCCTGGTTCCTACTTCCTACTTCCTACTCAATAGCCTTCAACATTCCAGTTAACATTTTACTTATTGATTCTATTCTGGATTTAAAACTTAAATACTTATCATTAGTTATATATCCTAAGTCCTTTGCTAATAAAAGCTGATACTTTAATTCACCGATAGAACCTCTAGCTATTCCAATAAAACGTTTATAATCTGGATTCGTTCTTCTATGACTACCTTCCATCAAATTAGAATTAATAGAAGAAACTGCTCTTCTAATCTGTGAAACAAGACCAAATTTTTCTTCTTTGGGAAAGGAAGAAGTCACTTCATACAGATCAATCGTTAAATCGTGAGATTTTTTAAATACATCTAGATCTTCAACACATTTCATCAGTTATTCAACCCCTTAATAATCATTTTGGGGTATTATACCATTAAACAATTGAATATATACTTCATTTCAATTAATATATATTATTATCCTGTCTTCCGATTCCTAGTTCCAGACTCCTGATTCCTGACTCCCGATTCCTCATCACCAAACAACCTATACTTGATTGGATAATCTGTATCATTCAATATGATTTGCTTACCTAATCTTTCCTGTTCATTGATCACCAATGGTGCTTTAAGATTCATTGTCATCTGTTGTGGGTCGTCAGGAACAGTTATAGTATTGATTACCAGTACATCTTCAGGGGATTCTAATTTTAGTTCTTTTTTAGTTTTTTCTCCTAGATCAAACTCATAATCCTGGCAAAAAATCCAGGGCTGACTAACTAAAAAAGCTAAGTCCGGATTAACTACCGACTGTAGCCAAAAGAAATCTGTCTCAGCATCTTCTAATAAAATAAATTCCTGTTGTTCTCTAAAACCATATAAGCCTTGCGCAAAATTAATTATTTCTTCTTGTTCAATATCTATTTCTCCAAACCGAGTTGTTTCTAACTTCATACTATCAACTCCTTTTAGTTTTCAGGAATCTGTATTCAGTTGTCTGGAATCTGTTGTCTGTATGGGTTACCGATTCCCAGTTCCTGATTCCTAATTCCTAATTATCTTTTTACGTCCACTGCTCTAATCTCTAACTTAGGTTTTTGTTGCTGATAAGCCTTCACTCTTCCCCAATCTAAATCCACCTTAACTTGATCTGGCGTAGATTCTAGTTTAACCCCATCACTATCTTGAGGTTTAAATTTAATATTTTGATTGCCAGATTTAACATTAACCTCAGCGCCTCGTTTCCACTTTAAGCCTATCTTTTGTTTTTTTTCCTGTAAACTCTTTTTAGCTTGTTGGACTATAGGCTTGCCTTCTTTTTCAATAGCAGCTAATTGGTCTCCTTCTCGAGCTCTACGAGCAATTCCTTGTAGAGCAGTTCGGTTACCTTCTTGAGCTATCTCTTTACTATATAGCTTATGATCTTTATAATTCAAATCGGCTCGGGCCTTACTCAGATCAATCTCTACTTGAACAGGTTTAGAATTTATCTTTAGTTTACCTGGAATCTGCTCTAACTTAAACTGGCCAGACTTCTGGTTCACTTTTGCTTGCGGATCTTTAATTTGAAGACCAAGTTTAGCAAACTGTTGGTTAATTTTTAAAGGCAAGATTAACAACCTCCATATTAGTTATCTGGAATCTGGAATCTGTTTTCAGGGGTCTGTTATCTGGAATCTACATTTCCTGATTCCTAATTCCCGGTTTCTGACTACTGATTCTTAACTACTGACCACGCACACTATTTCAGAAAATCAGCTAAACTCGGTTGAATAATCCGGGAACCAGAAGATAAAGCCGCCTTATACACATTCTCACTAGTCTTTAAGTTCATAATTGTTTTAGCAATATCTACATCTTCATTTTCTGATCGTAACTTCTTAAATTTAATCTGATCTTCTTCTAGTCGACCTTTAGTCATCTCTAATCTCTTCTGTCGGGCCCCATTTTCTGCTCTCTTTTGTAATAAATTATCAATAGATTTATCTAATTTACCAAGTTGAGTATTAGATATTTCATCGGTATTACCATTTTTTAAATCCTGGGAGATATCCTTTAGTTTATCTAAAGCTCCCTTAAAGAATTGACCACTCATATTGATCTGCATCTCTACCCCAGCAGAGATTTCTCGTTTGATGGCCCCTTGATTACCCTGATAATCAGAATCAGCATCTTCATAAGGTTTAACCTTAGTCTTAGTTCCCCCAAATAAATAACGATCATTATGCTTAGTATTAGCTATCTCGGTTAAACTTTTTCTTAATTCATCTATCTCTTTTGCAGTTGCTTTCCTATCTGATTCACTAAGAGAATCATTAGCTCCTCGGACTGCTAATTCTCTAGATCTCTGGAGCACTTTACCAGCTTGATTAAAAGCTGAATCAGTTGCCTGCGACCAAGCTATTGCCTGATCAACATTCTTAACATATTGTTCATTATTTTCTATTGTATTATTTAAGTCCATACTCCGGGCTACACCAGTTGGATCCTGGGAGGGACGACTAAACTTTTTTCCTGTTGATAACTGACGATTAAACTTGTCCAATCGTTCCCGATTATTATTTAGATTCTGCATTAAATTACTAGTCATCATTCCATTAGTTACTCGCATTCTTAATCACCTCTTTTCCTTATCGTTTAACTCCATTAACCAATGTCTGTAACATCTGGTCCATAGTCGAGATCACTTTTGACGCAGCTGTATAAGAGTGTTGGTACTTAACCATCTTACTCATCTCTTCATCCAAGGAAACTCCTGCTACTTCCTGTTGCTGTTGATTTAGTTCCTTTACTAGTGTTTCTTGGTTGCTAACCATCCGATTAGATCGCTGGGTATCAACACCTAACTGTGAAATATTAGAATTATAATAGTCATCTAAAGTAGCAGTCCCAGAATTCATTATCTCTTGACTACTTAAATCATTTAACTCTAGAGCATTAGCTCCATCACCAGCATAATCATTGACAGTATCTCCATTACTATCAGCTGCTTGAGTAGCTGCCGCTATATTATTTAATCCAGTATCTCCTTTAATATCACTAGCTATATCAATATCTTGGGCTCCACTTCCTTGAAAGAAGTTATGTCCAGCACCAGTTCCTTGAATCCCTAATTCTTTTATCACATTTGCTTCTCCAGTACTAGTATCACTTGTATTAATTAAATTTATTGTATCACTATTAGTAGCTCCACTAATTTCTAATGTATCATTAGTTCCATCTGCATTACTATCTGTAGTAGTAGCATTAACATTAGCTACACCATTTATTTCACTAGCAATAGCACTGAGATTATCTCCACTACTAATTGTAATTGAGGAAGACGTTCCATTGACTACTACATCAAGGGTTCCTTCCTTCCCGTCTAGCGGATTAGTGGGCTTAGATTGAACTTCTGACTTCATTTTGTTCATTCCAGTATCACTCAAACCATATCCCTTTTGGTGTTGTTTATTGAATTCAGTAATCAAACTATTGGCCAAATTGTCTAATTGTTTCCTATATTTATTAATATCTCCATCTCTAGATTCTAACAAACCTTTAATTTCACCATCTTTAAAATTAACGTCATTGCCAGTTTCCCACTTTATCTGGTTCATATCATTAGAATCCTTTTTAGTCTCTAATTTAGTAACTTGTGTATTGGAGACTAGTTTAGTACCCCCAATACCAACTCTCAGTGCTCCTCTACTGTCTTCTTCAACCTGTATATTAGTTACTTTAGATAAATCACTAACCAATTTATTCCGCTTATCCCGCAAGTCATTGGCATCTTGGCCAGTACTCTCGGCCTTAACAATTTGCCCATTCAAGTCGGCAATCCGGTCAGCATAAGAATTGACTTCTTCTACTTTAGTATTAATCCGCTCATTTAAAGAAGCCTGATAATCATTTAATTGAGTATTCAAATGATTGAAAGTATCTGTTACTGCTAGAGCCCGTTGTCTAACAGTAGATCGAACTGCTTTACTGGCTGGTTTATTATTTAACTCTTGCATGGAATTCCAGAAATCACTCATTGACTTACGCAATCCTTTATCTGACGGTTCATTAAAGATTAACTCTATTTCTTTTAGTGCTTCACTCTTCATCTCCCATCTACCTTGAGTACTAGATTCTTTTCTGATCTGACCATCAATAAATTTATCTCTAACCCGTTTGATTTGGCTAGTCTTGACCCCAGTTCCTATTTGTCCAGCTTCCACCCCTGCTGCATTGCGAGGGTGCGTAGCTGATTGAACTACTTCCTGTCGACTATAGCCTTCTGTATTAGCATTAGATATATTATGCCCGGTTACTTCTAATGACTTCTTTTGAGCTTGCAAAGCCCGTTTTCCGATTTCTATCCCACCAAAGGTTGACATCTTATTCACCCCAAACTATTTTAGTTTACAGTTTACAATTTATAGTGTACAGTTAAGTTCAAATATAAGTTATAAAATCAAACTTTCATTAATTGATAATTGACAATTTAGAATTTACAATTAAAATCAAATAATAAACAATAGTGAATTTAAAAATTGTCCGTTCTTTATTATTTGTTATTTATTAATTATTCTTTACTAACTGTCAATTATCAATTATCAATTTTCAATTGCTTGTCTATGCTTTATGATTAATCATTGAACTTCCACTTTGCTCTTGGTTTACTGTTCCTTGTTTACCATAGGTACTACCTTGTTGATTAGCACCTAAAATATTTAAGCTGATGTTGGTCAACTGTAAGGCATCATCCAATAATTTTCCATTTAACTGGTTAATATCCTGTAGTTTTCTCGTCAACTGTAATAAGTTATCCTGTAGTTGCTCTAATCTATCACTAGTTGGTTGGTCAGCCTCTGCTATTAGCTGGGAGAGATCTTTTTCTCCTACTAATTGCTGGCGTGTATTCTCTAACTTTTGGATTGTCTCTAGTTGTTCTTCCTCCTGCTGGACAATCTCTTCTAACTTGTCTACTTCCTGGTCCATAATTAACTCTTGCTTTTGCTCAGCCAAATCATATACCTTCTGGTATAATTCATATTCAGCTGCTAATACATCAGCTAACTTAGCCAGATTATCTGTCATCTAGATCCTCCTCTAGGCACGTTTGTCTACTACTTGGTTTAAGATGTCCTTAGCTACTTCTTCCCCGCTGACATTATAAGTTCCTTCTTTAACTTGTTGTTTTATCTGATCCACTTTCTCCTGTCTGATCTGCGGACTATAATCAATCTGTTCCTTAATATTTTGTAACTGCTGAGCTTCGTCAGATAATGACACTTGATCCTTCTGTTTATTTTTATTAGTTTCTTTGCTTTTATTTTCTTGCCGTTGGTTATAGTGCTTAGCTATCTTAGATAGTCTGCTACCATTAATCTTCATCTTTCCATCACCTACCCTTTTTTAAGTTACCGGATTTCATCACTTCTATTTCCATTATCGAAGGTAAGTAGTTATTCATTAAATCGGTTTAACAATAATAAATAGGGTTTAAAGTAGATTAAAACCTCTAACCTCAGTCATTCTACCTTAAACCCTTAGATTCAGATTATTATTTTTTAATCATCTCTAGTAAACATCAGATCTTTATTAGACTTACCTTGTTTCTTTTTTGATGAACTACTAAATCCGGATTGTAATTCTCGGCTACAATCATCACAGAAACGGCCTTGACTGATTTCTTGGCCACATCTTTCGCAAGATACCTTTAAATTCACACCATCTAGTTGCACAAAGCGTCCTTCTTTAACAAACTTAGTAATTAGTTCTTCAGAGACTCCAATTTCCGCACTGATTTCATCAATTTTAGCCCCCGGGTGATCCCATAAATAATCCTTGACTGTTTTATACTTTTCTTCTTCTTGCTTACATTGGGGACAGATCTTAGCTCCACCTACCGGTGAAAATATCTGCTTACACCTTTTGCACTTTTTTATGCCCATATTATTCTCCCTTCTTTTATTAGTCATCAGCTGTCTGCTATCAGCTATCAGCTAATTCAAAACCTTTAAATTCAGCATCTAATCCTTTAAGATTACTATGTTTTCAGAGGTTGAAATAGGTTTATAGTTTTGAATTGAAGAAGCTGATAGCTGGTATAAAATTTCGACAAACTAAGCTTGATTCCTTCTAATTTTGTTACTTCTTCCCGTTGCTAAAGTCATTACCTGTACCTTATCTGCCTCCGCCTTTAGTAAAATTCGACTAGCTTCATTAACTGTAGCACCAGTAGTCAAGATATCATCGACTAGTAATATCTGTTTGTCTGTTACTAAATAAGGTTGAGCAATACTAAATTTCCCCTTAACATTCTGTAGTCTTTCTTGCCGCGATAATTTACTTTGTTTTACTGTATCTTGCTGTCTAACTAACAGTGAATTAACAGCTAAATCCAAGTTCTGCCCTAACTCCCGGGCCAACAGGTAAGCCTGATTAAAACCACGCTCCTTCAGCCTCTCTTGGTGAACGGGAATATATGTAATCAGGTCCACTTCAGAAGGCTGATAAAACCGTCTGGTATAAATAGCTAACAGCCCTCCCAAAGGCCGGGCCAACTCCCGACACTTATCATACTTAAATTCTTTAATATACTCTTCCAGCCCTGCATCATAGACTCCTACCGCTCGGGCCTTGCTAAATAACCGCTTCTGCTCTTGACAATCAAGACATAACTCTTCTTCGGGCCTAGTCAACTTCCCACACTGAGGGCAGAACTCCTCTTTGATAAACTCTATCTGCGAGATACAACTAGTACATAAATCAATCTCTTCCGGCTGAAATCCTTGGCCACAGCTGGGACACTTAGGAAATTCAGGATACAATAAACCAGCTAATCCTGCTAGTAATCGAGCAAGAATCAAACTCACTCCTTTCAACCAATAATAATTTACAGTTTACAATTAACAATTGACAGTTAAGTTCAAGACCATTCTTATGTTTTGGATTTTAAACTGTAAATTGTAAACTGTACACTATACACTATCCTTGAGATACCCTTTCTCCCTAGCTTCTTGATTCAACTGACAGATCATCTCTCGGGCCAACTCCATCTCCTCTGATATTTCCTGGCCAATGAACCAGACTTGACCTTCAGGATGCTCTAGTGACCGACCAGAGCGACCGGCCATCTGGATTAAGCTAGCCTCACTAAAGACAAAATCCCAGTCCGCAAAGAGGACTAGCACATTAGCCTTGTCTACTGTTACTCCCCGCTCCATAATTGTAGTCGAGACAAGAATCGGATACTCCCCAGCTAAGAAGTCTTCTCTTTTTTCCTCCCGCAAGGGATCTTCCGAGTGACTACCCTGGACCCAGCTATTACCTGCAATCTCGGGGAAAGAATCTCTTAAACTAGCTGTTACTAACTTAACTAATTGTTTACTAGGCACAAAGACAAATACCTGGGCCAACTCTCCTTCTACCGACAATTTCAACTTATCTCTCACCACCGGTGGTAACTCAACTAGGTTAGCTTCCTTATTGTAGACTAGATCTGCTGTAATCAATTCTGGTTCCGGCAAGGGATGTCCATGATAGCGAGCGGCTAATTTGATTAATTTACTATTCTTATCTCTTTGGATCTTAGTTAACTGCTCTTGACTCGGAGTTGCTGTCATAGAGACTAATTTCCCTTCTGGCTTAATAGCTTGGCTGACTGCTCGCTGTAACATAGCACTACCAGAATAAGGAAAAGCATCTATCTCATCTAAGATCACTAAATCAAAGGCCTGATGATATCTTAATAATTGATGAGTAGTAGCTAGCACTAAATCAGCCTGCTGATAACGATCATTAGTCCCCCCATATAAAGCCTTGATCTTTACTTGGGGAAAGGAATCCAGTAACCTCTCTTTTAACTCAACTACTACATCCTTCCGTGGAATAGCAAATAAAACCTGACGCCCCTGGCTTAATGCTTCAGCCAAGAGATCAAAAGTCACTTCTGTCTTACCAGCACCACAAACAGCCCAGACAAAGGCTTGATCATACTGCTGATACCACAGATCAACTAATTCTTGGGCTATATCCTGTTGTAAAGTCGTCAATTCAAACTCTAGATTAGGTTGGATAGGCTTAAATTGTAAACTAGTTGTCTCGTTAGGAATTAAATATAGAGGCCGACAAGTTCTAGCCTCACCTAGTAACAGACACTGAGAACAATAATAATCCTGCTGGTAACAATAGTTACATTCTATCTCCACTAACTCTTGACTACCACACCGTTGGCAACTTAACTGCCCAGCCTGATAGCTAACACTTGGCACCACCTCTAGTTTAGCTGCTACTTTAAGATAGACTAAGCTACTAGCTAACTTAGAAACAGCTACTTGATTCTCTCTCAATAATTGCCTAAGCTCACTATAATATAGTTTCCGCCCCTGGAGTAACTGGTAAACAGTCTGGGCTTGTTCTCTAGAGGGCAACTGAGTAGTAGTGATTTCAGCTGGGGCTATTTCTGTCTGCTGCACCTCTAGCTTTAACTCTAAATCTTTTCTTATCTGCTTTAGCTTTTTTACTTTCTCCTCTAGCACCAACTGGAAATCAGCCACTTGCCAAAAAAAATTAAACAAGCTCCCTAAATCTCGCTGATAAGCTTGTCCGGCTCGCTCTGCTTGATCACTAATCTGGCGATAGAGATAATCAGCTACGCCCCAGGGTAACCGTTCAGTTAGAAAATAAAGCTGAACTGTCTTTTCCTCTATAACTTCCTCAACCAGATAAAACTTAGCTTCTATAAGGGGCTTAGTTGATAAACCAACTAAATATTCTTTATCATCTGCTAACAGATAAATCAGAGGTTGTTTCACACTTGACCTCCTTACTGAGTTTACCTGCTATCATAACATTTATTTATTATTATGTCAAAAAAATACATAAAAGCTATCTGCTGTGTGGCGTCAGCTGTCTGCTATCTGTCGTCTGCTAATTCAAAATCGAACCTTTTCCGAACTATATAGTAAAATTGAATGAGGTAATAGTTAGATACTGGTAAATAGTTTATTTAGCCTATAATTATCTAGAAATTCTAAAGGTATTAACTCCAGATATAGATAGTTGCATAGAAAAAATTATAATTAATGGTTTTCTTAGCCTTAATCTCAAGCTTAACCTTATCCTTAACCTTATCCTTGTCCTTGAACCTAACTGTAAACTGTAAACTGTAAACTACAAAAGAGCCGCCCTCGCAGGCGACTCCAACTTATGTACTATTTAATTGTTAACTTTCCTACCTCTGACTTTAACTTATCTCGTAATTCATTTATTTTCTGTCTAGCCCGCTGTAAGGCATTATCTACTGTCTTGACGCTACCTTTTATCTCAACAGCAATCTCCTTATAAGACTTACCTTGGATGTAACGATCAAAGACACTCCATTCTAGCTCTGTCAACTCATCCTTAAGTTGTCCAGTTACTTCCCCAACCAATTCACGGTTGACATAATCTTTTTCGGGATCATTCTGTTGATCAGGTAGAATATCCAATAAAGTACGTCCTCTACCGCCATCATCCTTAGAGTAATTCAACTTCTTATTAATTGAAGTAGAATTATTCAACGGCATATGTTTTTGGCGGTTAGCAGTCTTAATAGCTGATATAAGTTGTCTACTAACACATAGATGGGCAAACCCTCTAAATGATGCTTCGCGTTTGATCTTATAGTCTCTAATTGCCTTATACAATCCTACTAGTCCTTCCTGAATTACATCATCATTGTCAAGCCCCTTAATATAAAACAGCTTTGACTTAGAATAAACAATATCAATGTTATTATCGATCAAATACTCTTCTGCTTCCCGATCCCCATTTTGGGCCAACCATACTACATCGTTCTCTGGCATTTCCTCATAATTATTACCATTGCTGTCACATCTAGGGGTTTGGTTAAAATTGCCAGTCATTATTATATCCCCACCTTATATATATTTTTTGGATTATCTAATTGCCATCTGAATCTCCATTATAATAATCAATTTTAATTGTACCATAATTTCCCCAAACAATCAAAGCTATCTCCAAATTCCTTGTAATGTTCTGATTGCCTTAACTAGGGCATGTTCAGTAACTGTAATTGCTTCCTCAGGACATAGCTCCTGACAACAAAGACACTTAATACAATCTTCTTCCTTAATCTTCACCTGGGATCCATCTTCTACAATCACCTCTTGGGGACAACTCTGGAGACATAACTGACAACCAACACAGTCCTCCTGGTTGACTTCAGGGCGAGAAAGTAAAGAGTTAAAGACCGAACCAACTAACCACTCGGGCAAGATGCTCAATAAGGCATTAGAAGGTAGATTGAAATCTCTATTCGGAGCAGCAAAATCACCTACTACTTCTATCTGCTCTAGCTGATTAGTGCCTAACTTTTGTTCACTGGCAATTCTAGTAATCGGTACCTGATCTGATTTGTAACCAAGATAAGAGGCTGCTAGTGTATCTAAGGCAACTAAATCAGTGCTGGCTAAAATACTACCTATCCTACACTTAACTCCTGTTGTTCCTGGCCCATTGCCTTCTAGCCCAATCACGCCATCCATAATAGCTAAATCAGGCTGGATCAAGGAGTATAAATCGACTATTAAGCTAGCAAAGTCTTGGGGAGTAGGATATAACTTATGATATTCTGCCTTCTTCATTCCCGGAATACAACCATAGAGATTCTTAATTGCTCCGGTAAATAAAGTCAGACTATGGGTCTTTAGTTTCGGCAAAGAAATAACTACATCAGCTGCTAATAGAACTTGTGGTAGCGGAATTTCCTCACCTTGCGGGGCAGTAACTACTTCAGTAGCCACCCGATCAAAGTTGACTACTTCCACTCCTAACTCTTGACAGACCTGCTGGGTACCTGTCTCCACAAAAGACTTTTTAGTTAAAGATTGATTAACCATCATCCCCCCGGAACTTTCCCCGACTATAACTTGTCCACCCGCCTTATGAACTTGGTGGATAACTGCCCGAACCACCAATGGATGAGTAGTTATCCCTAGTTCAGGATCATGCGGACTCAAGAGATTAGGTTTTACTAAGACTTGATCACCAGCAGTAACATACTCTTCTATCCCTCCGATTAAATCGAGGGCTTCTTTAACTTGCTTAGTTACTAATTCTTGTTGATACTTACTACAGGATACAGAACTTACTTTCAATTTAACACTCCCCTCTAGACAAACTTAGCTAGTAATACCTCTAAGTCACCACCTAACACAGTATAAATAGTAACTACTAAGATTACTACTAAAGCTACCAATAAATCAATCTCTAGTGAACCAAATTTTTTTTGCTCCATATTTACCCCTCCGCTGCATAGTATATTATACCATAAGTCCTTTGTGATTTTCAGGGGTTAGATGGGGAAAAGGTGTGTGCTGTGTGTCGTGTGCCGTCTGCTTTCTGCTGTCTGTCGTGTGCTTTCTGCTGTGTGTCGTCTGCTGATAGCAGATGACTGATAACAGATAGCTAACTGCAGATGACTGATAGCTAACAACACACAAAAAAACAAACCCCGCCCAAGAGAAGGCGAGGTTAGCTCTTATTTACTATTTACGTAAAATCTCTTGAGCTTCTTGATCAAGAGCTTCAGTTAAGTACGGCAGATCTATTTCTTCAGCTGTTTCTCGATTAGCAGCCATTAGATCAGATCGATCTAAGGCATCTAAATTAAACTTACGAGCTCCGGCCATAAACTGTTGGAGACCAGCCTTTAGCTTATCAGCTAAAGTATACAGTGCTACTGCTCCATAAGGAATATTCTCCATTTCTTCCTCACCTACTATCTGAGCTACATCCTCCCAGCCAGCAAAGATGCTGTCGGGAGTCTCGCCTACTTCTTTAACTGTGGCAGGTAACTGCTCCCAATGACCATTAAGTTCTTCTTTTCGGTCAGGATCAAAGACTCCTTCAATATTAGCTCCTACAAAACCAGCTATCATTGGGGCCCGGCCCATACAGACTAACTTAACATAAGGAGAACCTAAGGCTAGGGCCTTAAAGATATGATCCTCACGGGCCAACCCACCGGCTAAAGATAAGTCAGGCACATCATAACCTTCTTCGTCAAGAATCTCGGCGTACTCAATTGCTTTATCATGCAACAGTACAGAAGGGATCCCCCAGTGCTCCATCATATTCCACGGGCTCATCCCAGTACCGCCCCCAGCTCCATCAATTGTAATCAGATCTACACCAGCTTCGGCACCATACTTGAGAGCCATTGCTAAACCGCGCATACCATAAGCACCAGTCTTGAGGGAAATTCTTTTATAACCTAAACTTCTTAAGTAGTCTACTTTCTCCAAGAAGTCTTCCCGCAAAACTTCTGGATCTTCAGCATCTGTACCACCTAATCTACTGTGGCGGGCAAAGCTATCTATAGCTCCTGCTTTAAAGGACTGGATATTTTCTTCCTTGTAGGGATCAGGATCAACTACATAACCTCTATCAGCTAAGAATTGAGCGTATTCTAAACTCTCAACCTGGATTTCACCACCAATGTCTTTAGCTCCTTGACCCCATTTAAGTTCAATAATTACATCATCACCATAGTTCTCTATTACATACTCAGCTACACCATTGCGTGTATCTTCTACATTTAACTGAACAAAGATACCACCATGTTCCCCAGCATATTTCTGATAAGTTTCAATCCGACTATCTAATTCTGGCGCCTCTACTACTTTTCCATTCTTTAATTTAGCATTTTTATCGACCCCTACTACATTCTCGCCAATCACAATTGGAAAACCAGCTAAAGCAGCACCAATAGCAAAAGAATCCCAGTACTTTTCAGCAATAAAAGTAGAACCTAAAGCACCAGTCATCAACGGAATCTTACATTTAGTTTTAATATCATTTCCAAATTCAGTCTCGACATCTACATTAGGAAAAATACAATCATCAGCACTATTGCTGACACCTTCAGGTAAGCCTTTTGCTCCATGAGTATAGCCTTGAATTCGAATCGAATGATAACCTACTCCTTGGGGAGCAAGATTACTACTACCAGATGTTATCTCCCCAAAGTCACGTGGATAAAGTAACTTCCGCCCCTTGAGTGAAGATAACCAAGTTTCACACTTCCCTTTACAATCTGACTGACAGAGAGTACATAACCCCGACTCACAGGGATCACCACGATTAACAGTGCCTAAAGCATCATTTGTCTTTTGCCAATTCATATCTTCTCTCCTCCTCTACTTATTTAAAGAAAATTTAAAAGATTATTTTTCTAGCTACTCAACTTATTAACTTATCCAAAAACAAATTAATTCCTGGAAAGAAATTAGATTATAATCTATTCTATAAAAGTTAAAATTAACAGATTAATAAAAAAATTGATTTATAATACCATCATTGTTATAATTGAGTTGTAATTAATCAGAGGAGGAATTTATATGAAAAAGAATCTATTAGTTATATTTGGTGTTGTAATCTCATTATTTCTAATGACCACAATAGTGGGAGCAGCTGATGTTGACAAGGATAATGTTAAGAACTTTGTTGGAGAAAACACTGGAATGAAGATTGGCATCGGCTTACCTAATGTTGGTTGGGCTCAGCACAATGAAAAAGGACAAATTACTGGTTATAAAGGATTTAATTTAGGATTAGGTTATAGTCAAAAGAATTACTTTGAAGCGGGACTTAAGGAAGGTCAATTTAATAGTTATTGGGGCTGGGGTACTATACTAGTAGCATTACCCTATATAGAAACTGGCACTGATTACGTTTTTGCTGCTCAAAATGATAGTTTTTGGACTGCTGGTGGAGCTATAGGATTATATTCTTTAGTTCCAGGCGCAAGAGTTAGCTTATCCTATAATTTTTAAATTACATAACTATCTATACTGACAAATCTTTAGTCACATTCATTCCTCACACCAACACTTTATCCAATTAACAAGATATAATCCTTTAAAAATAGAAAAAAGACAGGTAGAAAATCTACCTGCCTTAGCTGAAATTATTTAATTTCTTACCCGTTGTTGATAAACAGTATGCAATAACTTATGAGCCTTCTCACTAGCTGGTTCATCTAAAAACTTATTGTATAAAGCTTTGATCTCTGGATTTTCATGTGACTTACGGATCTTATCAGATTGATCTATATTATATAAACCTGCTCCTCGTTTAGCCTTAATCTCTTGCGTTGATGGGTATGGTTGGCCCCCACCACCAACACAACCAGCTGGACAAGCCATAATTTCAATAAAATCGTAATCTACCTTGCCAGCTTCTACTTGCTCAAGTACATGAGCCGCATTACCTAATCCGTGAGCTACTGCTACCTTTACATTATGGTCATTAATTTCTACTTGGGCTTCTTTAACACCATCTAAACCACGTACATCATCTAAATCAAGTTCTGGCAATTCTTCACCAGTTAACTTTTCATAGACAGTTCGTAATGCTGCTTCCATTACACCACCAGTTGTCCCAAAGATAGCTCCGGCTCCTGTAGCTTGGCCCATAATTCTATCGTATTCTTCTTCTTCAAGGTTGACAAAGTTAATTCCTACTTCTTTGATCATTCGAGCCAAAGTCCGAGTCGTTAATACTGCATCTGTATCCTGGAAACTACTATCCTGAAGCTCATCTCTTTCTTTTTCAAACTTCTTAGCTGTACAAGGCATGACTCCTACTGTATAAATCTTTTTCGGATCAACATCCATTTCTTGAGCATAATAAGTCTTCGCCAAAGCAGAAAACATAGACATTGGCGACTTAGCTGTTGATAAATTATCCAGTAACTCTGGATAATTATGCTCACAGAACTTAACCCAACCCGGGCAACAAGAAGTAATCTGGGGCATTTCCGCCTTTTCATCATCTAAACGCCGTAATAATTCATGTCCTTCTTCCATAATAGTTAAATCAGCTGCAAAGTCAGTAGAGAATACCTGGTCAAAACCTAATTGTCTTAACGAAGCTGCTAACTTACCAGTAACTACTGTACCTGGCTCCATCCCAAATTCTTCTCCTAAAGTAGCCTGAATAGTAGGAGCAGTCTGAACTATAACATGTTTATCCTCATCCTCTAGAGCCTGCCAGACTTCCTCTGCTTCATCAACCTCAGTTAAAGCACCTACTGGACAAGCTGTTACACACTGACCACAGTTGGCACAATTAATCTCAGCTTGAGGCAGATCATAAGCCGTAGTAACTATTGAATCAAAGCCTCGTTCTGTAAAATCAAGGGCAGACACACCTTGGATTTCTTCACAAGTTCTCACACACCGACCACATAAAATACATTTATTAGGATCTCTTTTAATAGCAGGGCCAGCTTCATCGATTGGATGTTCAGTCTGTTCACCAGAAAATCTTACTTCTGTAATCCCTAAATCTTCTGTTAGATCTTGTAGTTCACAAGTACCACTTCGTTCACAAGTCAAACACTCATTAGGGTGATTAGCTAATAGTAATTCTACATTCATCTTCCGAGCTCTTCTGACAGCACCACTATTAGTTGTAATCTCCATTCCATCCTGAGCTGGCGCTACACAAGAAGCTAATAAATCACCTGTTTCCTCATTCTCCACTACACAAACTCGACAAGAACCATGCAGACTTAAATCTTCATGATAACATAAAGTAGGAATCTCAATTCCTAACTTCCGGGCTCCATCTAAGACAGTTTGACCTTGTTCAATCTCTACTTCCTGGCCATCTATTGTTAATGTGATAGTAGACACTATTATCACTCCTTCTTAAATTATTATACCTCAGAAATTGCATCAACAGGGCATTTCTCTGCACAAGCACCACAGGCAATACACTCATCAGCATCAATGGTATGTGCTTCTTTAGCCTCGCCCTCAATTGCATCCACTGGACACATCTTAGTACAGGCTGTACAACCAATACAAGCTTCTTCATCTATTACATAACCGGATAATAATTCATCACAAGCTCCTGCTGGACAAGTTTCATCATAAATATGAGCTTCGTACTCATCTCTAAAGTACTGTAGAGTACTCAAGACTGGATTAGGAGCTGTCTGACCTAAGCCACATAAAGAAGTTTGGTTGATATTTTCTCCTAACTCCTCTAGTAACTCAATATCTCCATCCTGTCCTTCACCAGAAGTGATTCTTTCTAGAATTTCTAACATACGTTTAGTACCTTCTCGACAAGGAGTACACTTCCCACAGGATTCACTCTGGGTAAAGTCTAAGAAGAAACGCGCTACATCCACCATACAAGTATCTTCATCCATAACTACTAATCCACCAGAGCCCATCATTGCTCCCACATCAATTAAGGAATCATAATCAATTGATAGGTCTAAATGTTCTTGGGTTAAGCAACCACCAGATGGTCCCCCAATCTGGACTGCTTTAAATCCTTTATCATTAGTAATTCCGCCCCCAATATCATAGATGATCTCTTCAATTGTAATTCCCATTGGTACTTCAGCTAAGCCTGTATTATTAATGTTACCTGTTAAAGCAAAAACTTTAGTTCCTTTACTTCCTTCAGTACCAACTGTAGTAAATTCTTTAGCACCTTCGTTAATAATAGTTGGTACATTAGCAAAAGTCTCTACATTATTAATATTGGAAGGTTGGCCCCATAAACCTTTCTGGGCTGGGAATGGTGGTCTCGGCCGCGGCATACCTCGCTTACCTTCAATAGAATTCATTAAAGCTGTTTCTTCTCCACAAACAAAAGCACCAGCACCTTCTTTGATATGTAACTCAAAGTTGAAATCAGTGCCAAATAGATTCTCACCTAATAGGCCATACTCTTCTGCTTCTTGGATAGCATTCTGTAATCTATCAACTGCTAGTGGATACTCAGCTCGAACATAAACATATCCTTCATCAGCACCCATAGCATAACCACCAATGATCATACCTTCAATTAATCGATGCGGATCCCCCTCTAACACACTTCGATCCATAAATGCCCCTGGATCTCCTTCATCGGCATTACAGATGATATACTTTTTATCGCTTTCTTCATCATGAGCAAACTGCCACTTAACACCTGTTGGGAATCCACCTCCACCTCGACCACGTAGGCCGGCATCTTTAACTTCATCGACTACATCTTGGGGAGTCAGCTCAGTTAAAGCCTTACCTGCTGCTTCATAGCCACCTTGTGCAATATATTCTGTAATATCTTCGGGATCAATCCGACCACAGTTTTCTAAAACCACTCGCTGCTGTTTTTCATAAAAATCTATATCATAATAAGAAGGAATATTCTCTTCAGTTAATGTTTCTTTATACAATAATCTTTCCACTGTTCTACCCTTTAAGAGATGTTCTTCTACTACTTCTTCTACATCCTCAGGCTGGACTTCACAATAAAATACTCCTTCAGGATAGACTATCATAATTGGCCCCTTCTCACAGAAACCATGACAACCTGTCTCTACTATCTTAATCTCATCCGCTAAATCATTAGTTGCTAGCTCTTCTGCTAAAGCTTCCTGAACATCTTTACACCCGGAAGAAACACAACCTGTTCCGCCACAAACTAAAATATGAGATCTATATAGGGAATTTTCCATTACTTATTACCTCCTTTAGAATCAATTAGTCTTCTAATCTAGCTACTACTAAATCTTCTACTAAATTACCATTAACGAGATGATTAACAACAATTCTTTCTACATCCTCTGTTTCCACTGGCCCATAAGTAATCCTATCTTTACCAGGTAACCTAACATCTACTAGCGGTTCCTTTTCGCACATCCCAATACAACCTGTCTGGGTTACAGTAACATCTAAATCTCGTTTATTTACTTCTGCTACAATAGCCTTCATTACTTCTCTAGCTCCAGCTGCAATCCCACAAGTACCCATCCCGACAATTACCTTCGGTTTATCTTCTGTCTTTCTAGCCTGTAGATTTTTCTGAGCTTCTTCTCTTAACTCTTGTAATTCCTCTAATGATTCCATCCTGTCACCCCCGCAATTGGTTTAAATTATTAGTTAAATACTTTTCCATCCAAGCTACCACTTGTCGATTATCAAGTGCTACTTCTGAACCTAGCTCTGCTCTTATCTCTCGGGTATCAAACTCAAAACTAGTTTCATCCACCTGATGGTGATAAACAAAATCAACTTCGGGATTAGAAGTAATACAAGTTATTACTGTCCCTGCTATATCACCTAAGGGTGCTCTATCTATATGACTTAACTGGAAGATAGCCTCAACTTTAGTCCCTTGCTGGGGAGTCGATTTTAAGTTAAAATCTCCTCCACACCTCTCTGCTGCAGCCTGAAATAAAGGTAGTCCTAAACCTACTTCTCGAGTATTACGAGAAGTCCAGAAAGGATCTAAAGCATTAGTAGTTGCTTCTAGTCCACAACCATTATCAGTAATCTCAATAGCTAATCTATCCTGACTAGTATCTTCACTAATTACTAACTTAATCAAACTAGCCTCAGCCGAGATTGAATTCTGAATAATATCTAAAATATGCAGTGATAACTCCCGCATTATTTATACTGCTCTAAAACTCCGGCTACTTTATCAGGAGTCATCCGACCATGAGTATCATCATTAACCATAATTACTGGTGCTAAACCACAAGCTCCAATACAAGCTACTGATTCAATAGTAAACTGTAGATCAGCAGTAGTTTCTCCATCGGCAATGCCTAACTCTGATTTAATTTCTTCTAGCACTTCTCCGCCACCTCGGACGTGACAAGCAGTTCCCATACAAACTTTCACTATATTCTCTCCTCTAGGCTCTAAGTGGAACTGAGAATAGAAAGTAGCTACTCCATAGACTTGACTAAAGGATAAATCCAACTGGTTAGCAATCTCTCTTAGTGCTTCCTTAGGTAAGTAACCATATTCTTCTTGAGCATCCTGCAAAACAGGAATCAAATCCTTCTCCTGCTTACTATACTCTGCTAAAATATTTCTTAGCGGTTCTAAATACTGTTCTTTATTTTCCTCTTCGTTTCCACATTGGCAGGCCATTAGACTGATACCTCCTTATTAATTTAAAATGATTATCACTAATGTGAATAACTTCACTTAATCATTTTTTTAAACAAGTTTATCATTACTCTTATTTGATTATAAACCAAGCCCCCCTTTTTTGTCAAAATTGATATTTTAATAACAAAGAAACATTAATCATCCCTCTAATTAATAATTAGTATTCTTTCCTATAAATAATTCCTATCACCTCCAACTTATATAACCATCAAGAATATAACTAAAAACATAAATTATTGTGAGAAGATTCACTATTTTATTTACTCTTATACCTAATCAAACTAATAAATGTCAATATGAATGATAAAAAAATAACAAAGGCTAACTTCAATTTAGAAGTTAGCCTTTATAAAAAACTAGTTAGAATATCTCTGAGAAATTTTATTAATAATCTCTGTAGTAGATGCTCCTTTTATTTCCGGAACTAATTTGATTTGGCCTTGGTAACTATTAACTGCTTCTGCCTCAGGCAAATCCTCCACTTGATAATCGCCACCTTTGGCATAAATATCCGGTTGCAAAGTTGAAATCACCTGATTTGCTGTTGTTTCAGCAAAAATAGTAATGTAATCTACCATCTCTAGGTTAGCTAACATCTCTGCTCTTTCCTGCTCGGGAATCAAAGGACGTTTAGCTCCTTTAAGAGTTTGGACAGATGAATCACTATTTAAACCAACTACTAATAAATCACCATAAGACTTTGCTTCTGCTAAATACCTAGTGTGCCCTACATGTAACAGATCAAAACAACCATTAGTAAAGACTATTTGTTGACCACTTTGTTGCTGCTGGGCTATAATTTCTTGTAGCTGATCTAAAGAGTAAACTTTATTCCTCATCGATATCTTCTCCTTGGATTACATTAGACAATTCATCTTGGGTTGTTGTAGCTACTCCTAACTTTCTAACTACAATCCCAGCAGCATAATTAGCTAATCGCATTGCTTCCTCTAGTGAAGCCCCACTAGCTAAAGCCAAAACTAAAGTACCAATTACTGTATCTCCTGCTCCAGTAACATCAAAAACTTCTGTGTAATTAGAAGCAGGGACATGAACTGTCTGTTGGTCAGTAAACAACTGCATTCCTTGACCACCTAAAGTAATCAACATTGCTTCAGCCTCTAATACCTCTTTTAGCTTCCAACCAGCTTCTTCTATCTTCTCTGCACTATCAAGCTTAAATCCTACAGCTGCTTCTACTTCCTCTTTATTTGGAGTAGCAATGGTAATCCCTGAAAAAGTAGGTAATTCATAGCGAGAGTCGACAGCTATAATCTTATCCTGCCGATTAGCTAACTCAATCACCTGCTCTTTTAAGCTAGCAGTAAAAATACCATTACCGTAATCAGATAATAAAATAGCATCGATCTCTTCTATAATATCTTCTATATAACTAATTAATTCAGACTCAATTTCTGGAGCAATAGGATGAGTCTCTAGATTATCAACGCGAACAACCTGCTGTTTTACTGTTTGGCCCCCACCAGCTAAAATCCTAGTCTTAACCGAAGTAGGACGAGAGTCATCAACTACTAGTCCTTCAGTCTCTAAACCTAAGCCATCTAAAGTAGCAGTTAACCTCTCACCTACTAGATCATCACCAATAATTCCAGCTAGATAAACATTTCCTTCTAGAGCAGCTACATTATTAGCAGCATTACACCCTCCGCCAGGTAGGATTTCTTCTTCGTCCTGTTGGAGGATCAAGACAGGAGCTTCTCTAGAAATTCTTTCTGGTTGGCCAGTAACAAATTCATCAGCAATCATATCACCAACTACTAAAATATCTTGCTCAGCAAACTGTGGTAGATACTGGAGAAGTTGTTTCATGATTACTCTCTCACTCCCAGATCAAATAAGATCCACATTACTGCATCATATAAATCTTCAGCTACATAATCAGGCTCTACTGCCCAATCCTCCCGATCATGTTCATAATTGCCACGACCATAACCTGTTAACACCAAAATCCCTTGCGCTCCTACTTTTTTAGCCAGTTCTACATCACTGATTTTGTCACCAATCATGTAAGATTTAGTTAAATCTAAACCAAAATCTTGTGCTCCTTGTAACAACATACCTGGCTGGGGCTTACGACAGTTACAGTCTTTATTAAACTTACCTGCCCCTACATCAGGATGATGGTGACAATAATAAATTTCATCTAAATAAGCTTCCTGATCAGCCAATAATTCTTCTAACTTACCATGGACTTGTCCAATCATTTCTTCAGCAAAATAACCACGAGCTACCCCAGCTTGATTAGTAGCTAATAAAGCTTTAATTCCAGCTTGATTAAGCTCTCGAATAGCCTTACCAGTGCGAGGTAATAACTCATAACGACTAGGATGATTAACATAACCAATTTCTTTACTTACTGTTCCATCTCGATCCATAAAGACTCCTACTTGATCTAAATCCATTACTTTCCCTCTCCCTTAAAAGTAATATCTCATTCCTACATTTAAACCTTCTGTTTTATCCTGACCAGCAAATCGTCTATGCTCTATCTCCAAATAAGTATGTCTAGTCAACTTATAATCAAACCCCAAACTATAACCTACATAGTTCTCATCTCCACCAGTACCTAATAGAAAATTAAAGCCAGCATTTAAACCCAGATTATCTGTCTCTCTTTTGGATACAACAATTCCTACTCGCGGATAGCCTTGGTGATCATTCTCTAATTTAGTATGATAACCTATTATACCAGATAAATCTAAATCTCTATTATCGATAATACTCAACTTAGCATTTAAATCAACAACATTATTATTATTATTTCCTTCACTATAATGAGTATAAACTCCCTCTAATCCTAAATTAGAGGATAAACCGATATCTCCCTCCAAATTTAGGGCAATCAAGTCTCCATTTAAAGTCTGCACTCCATAAGCCACTGAAGTATCGTGCCGATTAATTTTTGCCTGCTGTAAAGCAAAAGCTGACGTAGTAGTCAGCAGACTAAAACTAATAACTAGAACTAATGTTAGCATCTTCTTGTTCATTCTTCTTCCTCCTTAGTTTATTGACTAGTGCTATCATTATAACATACTAACTCGAATAAATTAATCTTGGAGACTAAAATCCTGTTCAATAATAGAAACAATCTTATTTACTGCTTCTTCTTCATCTGCTCCTGAGCCTTTAATCACTACTTCTTCTCCAGAACCTATCGCCAACGACATAAGACTAATAATACTTTTTAAATTAGCTTCTTGATTTCCATAACTAATTTTTAACTGGGCTTCAAACTTATTAGCCACATCAACTAATAACGCTGCTGGTCGAGCATGTAATCCGGTTTCATTATTGAGTTTTACTTTTTTGTGTACCATATAGTATAGTCACCTCCCAGACATATCTTAGTTACTAATTAGATAGCTAGTCCACTAATTCCTGCTTAAAAAGATAAATATAACGTTATTATATAACTTTCATAGTTTACTAGGCAAGAGTTTTCTCACTCTCTGAATTTTTTCAAACTCATCTAGAGCTCACTGATTAAAAATAAGGCTAATCTAATTTAATTTCCTGCAAATTAGATAATCCAAGCCTTATTTTTACTCCAGTTCGCTAAGATTCGTTACTAAAAAATTCAAATATCGTTGTGAAACTCTTACCTAGTAATTAATAAAAATTGTGTTGGTTTAATTTAAGTAGAACAATCCGTGCCCTGAATAAAATGAAGAAATACTCTTGGGGTGCGACTTGTGGTTAAAATAAAAGTGATATATATTCTAGTATTTTTTAATATTTCTAGTAACTTTTTAACCGTAGGAAGCATTGATTGTTCTACTCTTGAAATCTTTTGGTAACTTTTATATTTCAATAAAAGTTACTCGGAAAAAAGCTACTTTGTAGCTTTTCCGAACTAGCTTCAATAATGATTTAAGACCAAAATCAAATCACCGGAAAAGAAAAAAGAGCTGTTCAGTGACAGCTCTTTCTAACTTACAATATATTCTGTAATTCCTCTATAGCATACTCCTCATCTGCCCCATCAGCAATAATAGTTAAATTAGTTCCACAATCTGCCTGGAAAGTAGTCAAACCCATAATATTCTTACCATCTACTTTTTGTTCCTGATTAGCCAGTTCAATCTGGGCCTCAAACTGCTGGGCTGTTTGGTAAATGTTCGTCATTGGTAACCCGTGCCAGTTATCGATTCTAACTTGTTGTTCAATCATCTATTCAGCCCCCCCCTTTTTTTATTATCACACAATTACATATTACCATAAAAATAAATTAATGTAAATAAATATAAACTTACTAGTGACTAATAATTTTCAGCTTGACTAATAATAATTATATGATTAATAAAGATTAATTATGCTTAGAGAGCAAAAAAATAAAACAGATTCCTCAAGTGAGGAACCTGTTTTCTCTACCACTGACACTGATCTATTAAAATAGCAACTACTTCTTCTAGATACTCTTGGTCACAAGCACTAAATTGCTTCTGAATAGGACTATCTAGATCCAAAACTCCTTGTATTTCTCCAGCAACAATAATAGGGACTACTATCTCTGACTGGGAATCAGAGTCACAGGCGATATGGCCCGGGAACTGATCTACATCGGGCACTACTAGCGTCTCTTCTGTAGCTATAGCAGTTCCACAAACACCATCTCCTTTAGGAATTCTAATACAGGCTGATTTGCCTTGAAAAGGACCTAGTACTAGTTCATCTTCCTGCCAGAGATAAAATCCAGCCCAGTTTATTTGCTCTAAATTATGGTATACAACAGCAGCAGTATTAGCTAAATTAGCGATTAGATTATCCTCATCTGCTGTTAAACCTTCTACCTGCTGGATAATCCGCTGGTAAATCTTATCTTTTCCCACATCTGTCACTCCTTTATTAAGGTTAAGGTTAAGTTTGAGTTTAAGTATAGTCTATAATATTTTTAATTATAAATTATCGATTATTAATTATCAATTTTTTTGATCAAAGCTACATTCTCAATATGATAAGTCTGGGGAAACATATCCACTGGTTGAATCTCTTCTACTTGATAACCTAACTCCTGTAACCGTTTAAGATCTCTAGCTAAACTAGTGGGTTTACAGGAAACATAAACAATCCGCTCTGGTTGGATCTCAGCAAAAGCTGCTAGCACCTCTTCGTGGCAACCTTTACGAGGAGGATCAACTACAATTACCTCAGGACTAAATTCCTCTTTTAGTTCTGGTAGAACATCTCTTACTTTTCCTACCTTAAACTGACAGTTATTAATTCCATTTAACTGAGCATTCTCCTGAGCTTGTTCAATTGCTTCGGGAATAACCTCAATCCCTAACACCTCTTGAGCTTGCTCAGCGAGATAAAGTGCAATAGACCCTAAACCACAGTAAGCATCAAGCACTTTTTCAACACCAGTTAACTCGGCATACTCCACTACTTGATCATAGAGTGTTTTAGTCTGTAAAGTATTCACCTGGAAGAAAGATCGAGGAGAAATCTGATACTTAACCTGTCCAATATAATCAATGATTTGCTCCTGACCTGCTAATTCAACCATCTGCTCTCCTAATACTACATTAGTATCTTCAGAATTAACATTCTGATAAACACTAACTAATTCAGGCACTTCTGCTAACAACTTATTGGCTATTTCCTCTCCCCCAGGGAACTCCTCTGTGTTAGTTACGATTATTAACATAGCCTGATTGGTACAGACTCCTACTCTAATTACTACATGCCGTAATAAACCTTTATGTTCTGCTTCATCATAAACTGCTAAATCATACTCAGTCAATAAATCAGTAGTCCGCTCAGCAATTCGATTAATAACTGGATGTTGAATCTGACAGTTATCCACTGCTACTAAATCATGACTTCCAGAAGCATAAAAGCCAGCTACTAGCTCTTCTTCCTCCACTCCTAGCGGAAACTGAGCTTTATTGCGGTAGAGATAAGGATTCTCCATTCCTAAAACAGGATTGATCTCCACCTCTAATTTGCCAATTCGCTCCATAGCATCCTCAACCATCTGATGTTTATACTCCAGCTGAGATTGATAGTCAATATGCTGTAGCTGACAACCACCACAGGTATTATACTTGTTACACTCTGCTGTAGCTCTTTCTGGAACAGGAGAAATCACCTCTAGTAACTGTCCCCGACCATAATTACGCTTGACTTCTGTAATCTCTACTTTAACTAATTCTCCTGGAATTCCAGCGGCTACAAAAATAGCAAAACCTTCTTTGCGACCTACTACATCTCCCCCATAGGCTATATTCTCTAATTGAATAGTTATAATATCTCCTACTTCTACTGGTTTACTCATGCTAATCGCTCCTTTGTTACTAGTATTGAGTCGTGTGTCATGTGCTATGTGTCGTCTGCCTTCTGCGTCTGCTGTCCGCTTTCTGTATTCTGCTTTATGGCACATAGCAGACAGCAGATAGCAGACAACTAAATAAAGAAAAACGACCTCTTCAGGCCGTCTAAAAAAGGAATTTACTACTCAATAGCTAATATATTTATAGGAGGTTATAAGATGAAACAAGCTATACTACCTACTATTTACTGGTTAATCACTACTACTCTATCCTATATTAGCTACTGGTGGCTAGGATTTAACCACCAATTAGATGCTTTCTTTCAAAGTAGCAAGCTGATCAAAGTTCCTTTATTTTATAATAACTCTTTAGTTAAATTATATCTGATTAGTTTATTAATTGTTCTAGCTATTGGAGCAGTTGATAGCTATCTTAGCTCCCAGCAACAGCAAGCTATCCAACAACAACAACAGCAAGAACACAGAAGATATTATTCTGCGTCTAACTGAGCAATAATCTCTGCTGTCAGCTCTGTAGTTGTTGCCTGGCCGCCTAGATCTGCTGTCAATACTTCTCCTGCCGTTAAAACTTCTTCAATAGCAGTCTCAATTCGATTAGCTGCCTCTTCTTCTCCTAAATGATCTAACATGAGACAGGCTGATAATAATAAAGCAATTGGATTAGCTTTATTCTCGCCAGCAATATCCGGGGCTGAACCATGGACTGCTTCAAAAACTGCTAATTCATCATTTAAATTAGCTCCTGGCGTCACACCTAATCCTCCGATTAAGCCAGCACATAAATCAGAGACAATATCCCCGTATAAGTTAGGAAGAACTAAAACATCATATTCAGCTGGATACTGAACTAACTGCATACACATATTATCAACTATCTTATTATTAAATTCAATCTCTGGATAATCAGTTGCTACTTCTTCAGCTACTGACTTAAATAAACCATCACTTAACTTTAAGATATTTGCTTTATGAACAGCAGTTACTTGTTGTCTATCATTTTCTTTAGCATACTCAAAAGCAGCTCTAACGATTCTTTCTGAAGCATCTCTAGTAGTTATCTTAATACTTTCTGCAGCGTCTGCTCCTACCTTATGTTCAATTCCAGCGTATAATCCTTCTGTATTCTCTCTAAAAATAACTACATCCAGATCACTAAAATCAGTTGGCGCACCATTTAATATCCTAGCTGGGCGTAGATTAATATACAAGTCTAATTGTTGTCTAATAGCTACATTAACACTTCTAAAACCACTACCTACTGGCGTGGTAATTGGCCCTTTGAGTGCTACTTCATTCTCTTTAATTGAATCTAAAACTTCAGCGGGCAAGGGAGTACCATACTCCTCCATAACGTTGGCCCCGGCATTAACCTGCTCCCACTCAATATCTACACCTGCTGCTGCAATTATCTCTTGAACAGCTGTAGTAATTTCTGGTCCAATTCCATCACCAGGAATTAAAGTTACCTGATACATCTTCTCACTCCTTATCTACTAGTTGTTGTGTGCCGTGTGTCATGTGCTGTCTGTCATCTGCTATCTGTTACTGCAAGGCACAACAATAATTTAGTTTCTATTATACCGTCTTGTACCTGAGATGTCAATTAAAGCTAAATTGTAATTTGAAGAAATATATGATAACATATTTAATTAACTACAGGTTAAAGGGGTGCTTAAAATGTTTACCAATATTAAAAAAGCTTTATCGAATCTAAAAGATGAAGATATAAAAGAACAATACTATCAAATAATAACTATGCTACTAGAAAAAGGTTACTTCCCCGGACTGGAGAATATACCAGTTACTAAATCCGGGATTAGTAATATCAAAGGCGAAGAAGGAATCTTAACTTTTAGAGGTTATCCCATCCAGGAGTTAGCTGATAACTGCTGTTATGAAGATATCTCTTTTCTATTACTCAAAGGTGACTTACCTTTGCCCGAGGAAAGAACAAATTTCCGCAACAAACTACTAAAGAATAAAGAAATCAGCTCTCAAATCGGCTCTACTGTAGCTTCTATGCCTGATAATCTACATCCAATGCATATGTTAAGCTCCAGTGTCTTACAGTTACAAAGTACTAACCAAAAAGCCTTTACAATCGACCAGTACACACTAAATTTACACCATGCTACCCAATTGATAGCTAAACTACCTACTTTAATTGGGACCTATAGAACTGGTGATCCTAACTTTGCTGCTGATAAAGAGTTTACTTCTTTTGCTCAGTATGTCCTTTATTGCTTTAATCCTGAGTTGGCCCAGCAAGAAAGATGGGTTGATCTCTTTGATAAACTACTCATCCTCCATGCGGATCATACTATGAATAATAGTACCTTTTCTGTTCGAGCAGTAGGCTCCTCTAAAGCAAGCATTTATGCTTCGGTCTCCTCAGCTATTAATTCTTTATCCGGTCCACTACACGGCGGGGCTAATGAAAAAGTAATCAAAATGCTACAGGAAATTGAAGATCCAGCCAATGTAGCTGACTATATAACAAATAAAATAGAGCAAGGCGAAAAGATAATGGGAATTGGCCACCGAGTCTATAAAACATATGACCCGCGAGCTTTATACATCAAAGACGAGATACTACCACAGATCTTTGCTTCCGACTTAGACCATGTAGATTGTGACCTAGAAAACTTATATAATATAGCTCAAGAAATAGAAGCAATAGCCTTGGATAAATTCGCCGACAAAGGCATCTATCCTAATGTTGACTTTTGGTCTGGCTTAGTACTGCGAGCAATCGGGATTCCACCAGAATACTTCACTACTATCTTTGCCTTAGGTAGAATCATGGGCTGGTGTGCTCACTGGGTAGAAAACCTAGAAGTCAAAAACAAAATATTTAGACCTAATCAGCTTTATGATGGCTTTAGTACTCGACATATCTTAAGAGACTAGACAAACTCCCTGCCCCTAGCAGGGGATTTTCTTTTTTTGTTACTCGTCACTACCCTAGTACAGCTTAACCCATAACGCTACCAAAGTAGTAACTAACCACAATAAATATCTACTCAGATCCCCATTATGTAACCTACTTAACTGAGCTCCTAAATAATCAACTCCCTGACCCAAATAAGGATAGAGATCAAACTCAGTTGTAGCATGCGGATGAGGTTCTATCAAGTCTGAAGCTAGCTTAAAGATAAGCAAAGCTAATAAGGTAGGTTGGAGTGACTTCTGGAGGTAGTAAAAACTAAAGTAATCGACCTTAACCTTTGTTGTTACTAAACTAGTTATCAACTCTGGTTGAGTACCAATTAAGACAATCAAACTGGTCAATAAACCCATCCCCCACAACATTGCTTTACTTGGCTTTCGCTGGAGAGTAATCTCTTCCTCTGGCGATCTGATAAAACCATAATAGACCACCTTTAAAAAAGATAAAGAAGTTCCTATCCCAGCTAGATAAAGTCCCCAATTTAAAACAGGGTCCTTAATCCCTTTCTTGATTAACAGCTTACTGATATGTCCACTAAACAAAGGAATACCTGCAATTGATAAGGCAGCTACTACAGCAAAACAAGTAGTTACTGGCAACTTTTTAGCTAAGCCACCTAGTTCAACTAAATCCTCTTGCTCAGTAGTATAAATCACTACTCCAATCACCATAAATAATAAACCCTTATAGAGTACATTATTCACTAAATGGAGTAGCCCTCCTAACTGGCCGAGGGAAGTCCCGACTCCAATTCCGACAATCATATACCCTATCTGACTGATAATGTGATAGGATAATAACCTTCGCACCTGGGTCTGTTTTAAGGCCAACAAGACTCCTAAGATAGCTGTAACCACTCCAGCATATCCTAATAACTCAACTCCACTTAATAAACGGTATAAGGTATAAACTCCTACCTTAGTTGTATAAGCAGATAACAAAACACTAATCTGGAAAGGGACAACAGCATAATTTTTAGGTAACCAAGTATGTAAGCCAATAAAGGCTAACTTGATCCCTACAGCTAACAAGAAGAAAGGTAACCCATACTCTACAGCAGTCAGGGCCAAACTACCAGTAGCAGTATACTGGATTAATATCCCCCATAATAGACTCAAGGCTCCAACTAACTGCATCACAAAATAATAGTAACTAGTCTGTCTAGTAATCGGTTGTTGATTAGTAAAGATTAAAAAGTAAGAACTGATAGTCATTAATTCCCAGAGGACATAAAAAGAAAATAAATCACCTACAAACAAAATAGCTACTGAACTCCCAATATAAATCTGACTGAGTAGATAATATTTCTTATCTGCTACCGGAAAAGAATAAATAGTACTCCCTAGCCCAAATAAAGCAAAAACTAACCCAATCAACTTACTAACTGGAGTAACCTTTAATAAAACTAACTCAAAGTCCAAAAAAGGCACTACTAGCTGCTGAGCAGTTGATAAGTTATAAATTAGTCCTACAGCTAATACAGAAATCAAGACAGCTAAATAATACCTTACTTTATCTGTAATAAAGTATAAGATTCCTACACCACATAAGTATACTACACCTGGATTCAACTATAGCACCTCTTTCCTAGTATAATAAGCTATAATTACTTGGTTGGAAAAGAAATTTAGGAATTTCTTGGATAATAGCTAACGGTAACTTAGGTACTAACGCCACTACCAAACAAACAGCTGTTAAAGCTACTGTAGGCAACAATAGCTTATAAGAAACAGCTCTAGCCTCCACTTCAGTCTGCGAGGTAGTATATAACTGCCTAATTACCTGCAGATAATAGACTAAAGATAACAGACTCCCTACTAGAATACAAGCAGCAGGAATCATAAATCCAGCTTCAATAGCCGCCTGGGCCAACAACCACTTACTAATAAAAATATTAAAGGGCGGAAGGCCCACTATATTTAAAGTAGAAATAGTAAATAATAAACAAGTTATGGGCAACTGATAAGCTACTCCTTGGAGCTTCTCTAACTGACTAGTTCCTAGCTTAACAATAAAGATCCCGGCCAATAAAAACAAACTTCCTTTTACCAAAGCATGGTTAATCAGATGATAGATACTAGCCTCTAGCCCAGCTGTACTAAACAAACCAATCCCAATTAGTAAATAACCAATCTGCGAAATACTAGAATAAGCTAACAATCGTTTCAGCTCCTGCTGTTGATAGGCTAATAGATGACCAGTTAACAGAGTAACCACTCCACTAGCTACCAGAATCTGATCCAGATCCCAAGCTATTAACTCCGAAACAGTAAATAGAATAAATAACAAGCGCAAGAAAGCATACAGATAAGCCTTAATCACCACTCCTGATAATAAAGCACTAATTGGCGAAGGGGCTGCTGGATGAGCATCAGGTAACCAAGTATGTAGCGGTACTAGAGCAAATTTAGTCCCTAACCCAACTACCAGTAGGACTAACACTAACCGTTTACTGACTAAGGACATAGTCTGACTAGCTGTCACTAACTGAGCTAAATGGAGACTTCCTGTCTCCTGATAGATTACGATTATAGCTAATAATAATAAAATACCACTGATAGAACCTAATACTAGATACTTAAATCCAGCCTCAATAGAAATATCCTTTTGAGCAAAGACTACTAAAGCATAAGAAGTAACTGCTGTCAATTCTATAAAAACATATAAATTAAACAAGTCACCTGTAATGACTAATCCCAACAATCCAGTTACTAATAGGAATAATAACATATAATAATTCCTCTGGTCTTGTTGAATATAAGCTAAAGAATAATAAATAACCAACCAAGTCATAAAAGTAATCACAACTGCTAACAAGCCACTTAAGGGATCAACAACTAAATTAATACCTAACAGTCCCCAACCACTTAACTGATACACCTGAGGTTGCTCCAGCACCTGAACTAAAGTCTTAATTGCTAACCATAAATTAAAGCCCCCACTAATAACTGCTATAATCTTAACCAATCTAGTCGAATATAAAGCAAAAATAACTAAACTAAAAGCAGTTATTAAAGGCACTAACAATAACCAAATAGGTTCCATTATCCCCGCAACCTCCTAATTTCTCTCACGTCTAATGTATTATACCTAGTATACAACTTAACAATTAAAAACAACATTAAAGCAGTAATACTAGCCCCGATTACAATTGCTGTCAGTGCTAAAGCTTGGGGAACAGGATCTACTACCACTTCATAATCCTGGTTCATAATTGGAGCAGTGCCCTCTGGCTGGTAACCGAGATTAATCAATAATAAGATAACAGAACTCTCTAGAATATTAATCCCAATCACTATTTTAATTAAGTTTTTATAAGTTAGGATTGTATAAATTCCTAAACAAAATAGTAAAATTACTGCCCAATAAATAGCATCCACTTTAACTCCTCCTTTATTCTTTGACTAACCGAATAAATATTACCGATAAGCCAGAACCTACTTTAAGACCTATCAATAAATTTAAGATAGGAATTACTCCGGCACTAATTAAGTTACCAGGAGTACCCAAATTAAGATTTAGTTGACCATTAGCTAAGAATCCGCTTCCAGTTACAACACCTATTAAGCCAACTAAAACAAAGCCTAAAGCACTATACTTTTCTAATAAAGACTTTTTCTTCAAAGTTTTCTCTTCTGGATCATGTCGTAGACCATAAGTAACTGTCAACAGAATAAAGATAGTAGCAATCACCACTCCGCCGGCAAAACCACCACCTGGCGATAAATGACCATATAAGATTAAATAAAAACCTAAGACATATAAAAAGGGAACAATCAGACTAATACCCTGGTGTACTAGCGCAGAAAAGCTATTATAAGCTGCAATTGGTCGGCCTGGATTAGCTAACAGAGAGATAGTAGATACAACAACCAAAATAACAGTCGCCTCACCTAAAGTATCAAAGCCTCGATAATCAAATAAAATAGCAGTTACTAGATTAATAGCCCCTGTATCTGCCACACCTTGGTCAATATAATACTGACTAATTTCTCCTGGCTTAGCTACTTGGTCAATAAAGACATCACCAAAAGTAGTAGCTAATAAACTAGCCAACACAATAATTAATCCTGCTATATAAATCCGCTTCATTATCTCCCTCCTGTCTTATCAATAGTAACTATAAATAAACCAGTAGTAATCCCGCTAGCAATTACTACTTCTGCTAACGCCACATCAGGAGCTTGTAAAATAACAAATAAGATGACTAGACTAGAGCTAAAAATCGATAAACTAATTACTGAATTAACTAAATCAGGAGTTACCACTGCAAATAAAGCAGCAACTAAAATAAATAATAATAGGATATAAACTATTACTTCAATCATTCTAAATCACCAAGTCTTCGTTCCTTTAAATCATCCCTTACTAACCGCCAAGCATTCTCTTCTGGCTGCTGGGCATAATAACCGGCTCGAGCAATTGCATGAGTGGTAATTGGATTGGTAATCAATAAAAAGATAATTATCAAAGCTAATTTTAAAGAATACAACGACCATCCGTGCAATAAAATAATCCCTAACAGAATAGAAACCCCACCACCAGTCAAGCACTTCGAACCAATATGTAACTTAATATAAAAGTCTTCAAAGCGAATCATCCCAATCGCAGTAATTACAAAGAAAAAAGTCCCATTTAAGACAAGCAAGTAACCAATTGTCGAGATAATTGGAAATCACTCCCTACTTACTAAAGTATTTAGCCATAATTAGAACATCCATAAATAACAATAAAGCATACACAATAGCTACATCAATAAAAATCTCCCGCTTAAAGTATAAACTCAATAAGACTAAGACTAATAAAAACATAATTCCAATTGAATCAGCAGCTACAATCCGATCAAAGACAGTTGGCCCCTTAAGCATTCGATAAAAGGTTGCTAAAGCTGCCACTAAGATAGTTATAATAATTACTTCTATCATGTAAAGATCCTCCTAATAAACCTTTCAAAATTACCTACTATCAGCTCTTTGATTTCTTGGTCAGATTCAGATTTAATATTTAAACAATGGACATATAACTCCTTATCCTGAGTATCTACATCCATAGTTACTGTCCCTGGCGTTAAAGTAATTGTATTAGCTAAAAGAGTTAACTGCATTAATTTATTATTTTTCCCTGTCTCAATCGGAATTTTCACAATTCCAGATCGAAATGAGGAACGTGGATTAATCACATAATAAGCTACTTTATAACTAGCTATAAATACTTCTAAAGCCAAAAATATACTATAAACTAGAAAAAATAAAGCCTTGGTAATAAACTTTTGGGCCAATATCTGAGCAAAAGAGCTATGAACAATAATCAAATCTATAGTACCGGCCACAATAGCTCCTAAAACTAGTGAAGCAAGAGATAAATCTCCAGCTAGAATAATCCAGACAGCATATAGGATAATAAAAGCAAATAAATCCCGCTTATCCACCATACTAACTCCCCCTCTCTCATTACTTGTCACTTGTATAAAAAAGCTCTTAACCATACTTGGCTAAGAGCTTAGTTCCTACTACTTCTTTTCTATTATTCCTCTAACTTTTCCTGCAATAATTCTCTAACCTTTTGCGGATTAGCTTTCCCACCACTTGCTTGCATAGTCTGACCGATTAAAAAGCCAATCACATTTTTGTTACCATCATGATAATCCTGAACAGCAGATTCATTATCTGCTAGGACATCTTCTACAATACTATCTAGTTCACCTTCATCGCTAATCTGTTTGAGACCTTCTTCTTCTACAATAGTAGCTGGCTGTTGACCAGTAGCAAACATCTTCTCTAAAACTTCTTTTCCCGCATCGCGAGAGATAGTATCATCAGCAACCATTGTTAATAAATCGGCTAGATCCTGCGGGCCAAATTCAATCTCAGCAATAGTCTGCTCTTCTTCTTTAAGCAACCGAGACATCTCCCCCATCATCCAGTTACTGACCTCTTTAGCATCATCATACTCAGCTACTACTGCTTCAAAGAAATTAGCCATCTCTCTATCAGCAGTAATCACTTGAGCATCATACTCAGGAATTCCTAACTCCTGAACATATCTTTCTTGTCTTTGCGCCGGCAACTCAGGAATATCAGCTTCAATCTCAGCCACCCAATCCTGATCTACAACTACTGGCACTAAATCAGGTTCTGGGAAGTAACGATAATCATGGGCTTCCTCTTTTTCGCGTAAAGCTAGAGTCTGGCCTGCATCTTCATCCCAAGTCCGAGTTCCTTGGACTATTTCTCCTCCTTCGTCTAAAACTTTAGCTTGCCGTTTAGCTTCATAAGTTAATGCTTTCTCAATTGCCTTAAAGGAGTTCATATTCTTAAGTTCTGTCTTAGTACCTAACTTCTCGGCACCTTTAGGTGCTAAAGATAGATTAGCATCGGCTCTAAGAGAACCTTCAGCCATCTCACAATCTGAAACGCCAATATACTCTAAAATAGTCTTTAGTTTCTTTAGGTAAGCTACAGCTTGTTGCGGAGAAGTAATATCCGGCTCACTAACAATCTCAATTAACGGAGTCCCGACTCGATTATAGTCAACTAAGCTGCTATCTGCCTCAGAAATACTACCAGCATGAGTCAACTTACCTGCATCTTCCTCTAAGTGGATCCGCGTAATTCCTATTTCATAAGCACTATCATCTACCTCAATTGTTATCTGCCCCTCCTGACAGAATGGTAAATCATACTGCGAAATCTGATATGCTTTTGGTAAATCAGCATAGAAATAATTCTTCCGATCAAATTTACTAAAAGTAGCAATCTCACAATCTAAAGCTACTCCAGCTTCAATAATATAATCAACTGCCTTTTTATTCAACACAGGCAAAGTCCCAGGTAGTCCTAAACAAATAGGACAAGTATGGGTATTAGGTTGAGCCCCAAATTCATTCTTACAACCACAGAAAATCTTAGTCTCTGTATCTAATTGGGCGTGTACTTCTAACCCAATTGTAATCTCATAATCTTCTAACATTGCTTCCACCTCCTGATTACAGACTTGGTTCTTGCTTAATATCTACTGCTGTCTCTAAAGCATAAGCAGTTTGTAAGATTGTCTCTTCTGCAAAAGCTGGACCAATAATATGTAAACCTATTGGTAGTCCTTCGCTATCATAACCGCAAGGCATAGATAAAGCTGGTAGACCAGCTAAATTAGCCGGGATTGTACAGATATCAGACATATACATTGCTAATGGATCATCTGACTTATCCCCAATATCAAAAGCTGTTGTTGGAGAAGTTGGAGATACTAAAATATCATATTCCTCAAAAGCCTTCTCAAAATCTTCTTTAACTAACGTTCTTACTTGTTGTGCTTTCTGATAATATTCATCATAATAACCAGAACTTAAAGCATACGTTCCTAACATAATTCTCCGCTTTACTTCATCGCCAAAACCATCTTCACGAGTCTGTTTAAACATCTCAATTAAGTCCTGACTCTGACTACGTAAACCATATCTAACTCCATCATACCGGGCCAAATTAGAACTAGCCTCCGCCGGAGCTATCAAATAATAAGTTGATAAAGCATATTCTGTATGAGGTAGAGAAACCTCTTCGTACTCTGCTCCTAACTCTTCTAGCTGCTCAATTGCTTGCCAGACAGAATCTTTAACTTCCTGGTCAATTCCTTCGCCAAAGTATTCCTGAGGTACACCAATCTTTAGTCCTGCAATATCTTCATCCAGCTCTGCTGTATAATCAGGAATCTCTCGCTCAACTGAAGTAGAATCATACTCATCATGGCCAGCAATCTGATTTAAAGCTAGCGCACAGTCAGTTACATCTCTAGCAAGCGGGCCAATCTGATCCAAAGATGAAGCAAAAGCTACTAAACCAAACCGAGATACTAACCCATAAGTTGGCTTCAGACCTACAACACCACAGAATGAAGCAGGTTGTCTAATTGATCCACCTGTATCAGATCCTAAAGCAATTGTTGCTTCTCCAGCAGCAACTGCAGCAGCAGAACCACCACTAGATCCACCAGGTACCTTAGTAGTATCCCAAGGATTCTTAGTCACCTGGAGACTGGAATTTTCTGTAGAAGATCCCATAGCAAACTCATCCATATTAGTCTTACCGGTCATCACTGCATCCTCAGCAGATAACTTGTCCACTACTGTAGCATCATAAGGTGGCTGATAGCCCTCTAAAATATCAGAACCACAAGTGGTCTCTACTCCAGTTGTAGACATATTATCCTTAAAAGCAACTGGAATTCCTGCTAAAGGACTAATTTCCTCTCCCTGAGCTAACTTCTCATCAACTTCCTGGGCTTGCTCTAAAGCCTCTTCTTTAGTCACAGTTACATAGGACTGGACCTCGGACTCAACATCGTCAATCCGATTATAAATTGATTCCACAATCTCTTGCGCACTTACTTCACCAGCTGTCAACTTATCATGTAGTTTATGAGCTGGTAGCTTATAAAGTTCCATTCCTCTAATCCCTCCTTGTTATTCAGTTAGATAGTCGTGTGCTGTGTGCTATCTGCATCTGCTGTCTGCTATCTGCATCTGCTGTCTGCTAGTTCAAAACATTCAACCTTAAAATCTAGATTTAACCTTATGACTCATAGCTCACAGCTAATAGCTATGACACTTTGATGTCACTCAAACTCAAGCTTAGACTTAAACTCACACTCATTCCTCACACCCACACGAATTATTCCTCATCTTCTACAATTTGCGGTACCTTAAACATACCTCGTTCCTTCTCTGGAGCATTAGCTAATGCTTCGTCTTGCGGTAGTGATTCTCTAACTTCATCTTCCCGAAAGACATTCTTAACAGGCAGTACATGGGCCATTGGTTCTACATCTTCGGTATCAAGTTCATTTAACTTCTCCGCATGGCCTAAAATATCACTTAACTGTTCAGTAAATTCCTCTATTTCTTCTTCTGTTAACTCTAAACGAGCCAAATGAGCTACTCGCTCAACTGTCTCCTGGTCTAATTTCATCTTGTCACCACCCTTTCTCAGTAGTTTACAGTCTCCAATTTACAGTTTACAATCTCTAATTAATTTGATTATCACTAACTGTTGATTATATCATAAGGTTAGCTAGACCTCAATCTAGTTTACAGTTTAGAATTTACAATTTACAATGTTTTGTAAACTTAAACTTTAATCTCTACAACCTTAAAATTCATTCCGGAAAGCTTGCAAGCAAGCTTTTTTCCGTGATACTTTTTTCACGACAAAAAAGTATCCAAAAAGTCTTAGGAAAGAGAAAATGCTTCTTACCATTAAAAAAATTATTCAGCTATTAAATAGCATCAAAGCCTAAATTAACTTCTAGTTTTTAATCTTAAGGCGCTTCTCTTTCCTGGTTAAAATTCAAAAAACTTAAAAAATATTAAGTTGATTTGGATTTTTTATCGGAGAACAATCAGTGCCCTATAGTTAAAATCAGCAAGTAATATATGAACTACGAATGCCTAAATATTATAGCAATTTTTTACTGGCAGAAAACATTGATTGTTCTCCCCTTGAAATCTTTTGGTAACTTTTATATTTTGATAAAAGTTACTCGGAAAAAAGCTACTTTGTAGCTTTTCCGAACTAGCTGTTATTAATAACTAATCATCCTTTTGAATTCTTCTTCATTCAAGATAGTAGTTCCTTCTTCCTGGGCCTGATCATACTTAGAGCCTGGATTCTCTCCTACTACTAGATAATCAGTAGCCCCGCTGACTGAACTAGTAACTCGTCCACCTAAATCAGTAATTGCTTCTGTAGCCTCTTGTCTAGTAAAGTCCTCTAACTTGCCTGTCAAAACAAACTTCTCGCCCTCTAAAGTCTGGGCTGATTTTTCTACTTGGGAAGTAAAGTTAACTCCAGCTTGTTTAAGTTGCTCAAGCATCTCTAAATTTTGTTCTTGCGCAAAATAAGTAGTAATACTTTGCGCAATCTGCGGGCCAATCTCCGGAATCTGTTCTAGTTCTTCCTTGCTAGCTGCTATAATCTGATCTAAATCAGCAAACTCTTCTGCTAAAATCTGGGCTACTCTACTACCGACATACCTAATACCTAAACCATACAGGACCTGTTGGAGACTGTTATCCTTACTATTCTCTAGGGCAGTCAGTACATTCTGGCTCGACTTAGCTCCCATTCTATCTAAGTCAACTAAGTCCTCTTGGTCTAGATAATATAAATCTGCTAAATTAGTTACTAACTCCTGATCTAGTAACTGTTCTACTAAGGCCGGGCCAACTCCTTCTATATTCATTGCATCACGTTGCACAAAATGGAGGATTCCTTCTCGTAATTTAGCTGGGCAAGCCCCTCCTGTACACCGAGTTACTGCCTCATCTGCTAAGCGAACTGCTTCGGCGCCACAAACAGGACAGTGGTCCGGTAGATTAAAGTCCTCTTCCTGACCTGTTCTCTGCTCAGGCAAGACCTCGACTACTTCGGGGATAATATCGCCTGCCTTCTGGACTATAGCCTGATCACCAATCTTAATATCTTTTCTCTCTAGTTCATCCTGGTTATGTAAGTTGGCCCGGCTGACTAATGATCCATCTAAAAATACTGGCTCTAAAATAGCAGTAGGAGTTAACGCACCTGTTCTCCCCACTGTTACTTCTATATCCTTAATTGTAGTCTCCTTCTTTTGCGCTGGGAATTTATAAGCTATAGCCCAGCGAGGGTGTTTGGCAGTAGCTCCTAACTCCTGTTGGAAAGCAAGTTGATTAACCTTAATTACTAATCCATCAATGCCATAATTTAAGTCCTCTCTTTGAGCAGTCCATCTTTCACAATAAGCAATTACTTCCTCGATAGTACTACATACTTTCCGCTGGGGATTAACCTTAAATCCTAACTGGGCCAAATAATCCAACTTTTCCTGATGGGTCGCAAACTCCTCGCCCTCTACATAAGCACTATCATAGACAAAGATATCTAGTGGTCTATCAGCCACAACTGAAGGATCTAATTGCCGTAATGAACCTGCTGCAGCATTCCGAGGATTAGCAAAGGATTTCTCACCTGCTTCCTCTTGGCGCTTATTTAAGTCTAAAAAAGCATCTTGCGGCATAAAAACCTCACCGCGAACCTCTAAATCCAACTGCTGATCTAACTTAAGGGGAATACTCTTAATCGTCTTTAAATTATGAGTTACATCTTCTCCTACATCGCCATTCCCTCGGGTAGCTCCTTGGACAAACTGTCCTGCTTCATAAGTTAAAGAAGCTGATAAACCATCAATCTTGAGCTCTACTATATACTCTAACTCCGCTGCCCAATCCTCTCTAACTCGCCTAGCAAATTCTCTTAATTCAGCTGCAGAAAAGGCCTTATCTAAACTCAATAAGGGAACCTCATGCTCTACCTTAGAAAACTCATCAATTGGTTTACCACCTACTCGTTGGGTAGGCGAATCAGGAGTTACTAACTCAGGATGCTCTGCTTCTAGCTCCTTTAAGTCTTGCATTAACTGGTCATACTCTTGGTCACTGATCTGGGGCTCATCTAACACAAAATAGTAATAATTATGCTGCCGAATCCGATCTCGTAAATCCTCTATCTGTTGTTTAATATCTGTCATTAACTTCACCTCAGAAGTATCTGCTGTTTAGTATACCTTAATTCTGGCTCTAACATACAACTCTATATATTACTTCGACTTAACTGACCAAAATCCTGGCCGATTTCAAAAATCAGCTACAGATTCTGAACCCTTCCCATGTAAAAATATGGATAGAATATTGCATATTGCTTATTTATTTAGTATAATAATTAAGTGTGGGTTATGAGCTATATACTACCAACCATAAATAACTCATAATCCAAAGCATAATTATCACTATAACCCTTTAGTTGACTAAAGGAGGCATTAGTAGATGAAGATTATTATTGTTGGGGGCGGCAAACAAGGATTCCAATTAGCTAAGTACTGCCATAAGTTTGGACACCAAGTAACTGTCGTAGAATCTAAAGAAGAAAAAGTTAATCACTTACAAAATAAACTGGAAGTTAATGTCGTATTAGGCAATGGTACCAAACGAGACTCACTAAAACGGGCAGAAGCTGAAGAAACAGATATCATTGTAGCAGCAACAAATAATGACCAGGATAATCTAGTTATCTGTCAACTAGGAGAAAGAAAGTTTGATATCGATAGAACTATAGCTTTAGTCAATAATCCTGGTAACGAAAAATTATTTGAGTGGTTAGGAGTCAATCAAGTAGTTAGTTCTACCTCCTTGACCTTGAGTTTAATCGAAGAGGAAATAGACTGGAACAAAACTTCTAATTTGTGGGCTGATAGCATTAACCAACTAAAGATGCATTATATCCAAGTAGTTGAAGGATCTCTTAGTCACGATAAACGGATTAAAGATATCAATATTCCTGATGAAGCAATTTTAATTACTATTTTAAGAGGGGATCAAGCAATTGTTCCTCGCGGGGATACTACTATTAAAGCTAAAGATACAGTCATTGCCCTAGCTGACCCAGAAGTTAAAGATAAACTGCTGGCTTTAATGCAAGAAAAACAAGAAGATCAAGCTATCTAATTAATTAAGGTGTGGGGAATATTCCCCACACCTTAGTAGTTTAACCAAAGTATCTATCTAGTAATCCTTGTAACATAGCAGCATGTCGTGCTTCATCTTTAGCTGACTCATCAAAGAAGTCATGAGCTGGATCAAGGTCAGCCTCTTTAGCATCAACAGCAGCTTGTCTTTTTGTCTTATTAGCTCCTTGTTCTCCCTGGAGCATCTTCTCAATATCATCTTGAACAGAAGCACTGATCTTACCATTTAGCTCAGCAAATCTAGCAGCATGGGCTGCTTCTTCCCAGGCAATCCTCTTTAGTACCTCAGCTACTTCAGGATAACCTTCTCGTTGGGCTTGGCGAGCCATTGCTAAGTACTGGCCTACTTCATTAATCTCACCTTGAAACTGGCCTTTAACTGTCTTTTCTAAATCAGTTCCTTTAGTAACTCCTAATTTATTCTCTACTGCAAAATCCATCATTAACTCCTCCTTTATTATTCTACAGAATCAAATCCATTTCAGGGGATTAGATCCCACCCAGTGGTGACAACAGTCATGACTACATTATATATTTCCTCTAATTGCTCCTGCTTATACACTCTATCATCCTCACTAAAGATACCTTTCCCAAACTCCTTATCAGTAATCATTAGTAATAATTACTATTAAAAGTAAAAGTTTGTTTTCTTAAACTTAATCTTAAACTCGACCTTGGCCTTGACCTCACCCTCTTATAATTCATACTCCTGATAAACTTTCTCGGCAAATACTTTCACTGCTTTATTCATCGCTTCATCAATTAGTTCCTGATCAGAAGGCACAACCACTGAATCTCCTTCATAGTAAGTTTCTTTATAGGTTTCTTTCTTCTTAACTCGTTGGCTTAAGACTACTGCCCCATTAGTTACATCTAATAATTTAAAAAATACTTGGGTATAAGCTACCTTATGTACTGTATACCTTTTTACCTTTTGATCTTTATAGTGGACTTCTACTCTTTGATAGTCTTTAGTTTGGGAAACATCACCACTGATTACCTCACCTACTACTAGATAATCAACTCCTAAAATATTACCTATATCCTGAGCAGTACTCGAATCTATTATTCCACTAGCCCCTAACTTCTGTTCAGCTAATATTTCATTTAATTCTTCTCGTTCAATTACCTCGATAAACTTTGGTTTTTTCTCTAATAACTGAGCCGTAAATAGGCTAGTAGCCCGGCTCCCTAAATTATAATGATAGGAGTTACTATCAAACTTAACAGTTGCTATCCGCTTAAGTTTTAGTTGTTTTAACTTACTATAAGCTTGCTGATACTTTTGTTTGGTATCTAAATAAGTACCATACTGGTTAACTTTCTCAAATTCTTGGTAAGCTAACTCCCACTCTTCCTCGGCTAGATACTCTGTTCCTAATTGGTAGTGTTTCTGTTGGTACTTCCCTTTAGCCTGATGCAATAACTCTTCTACCTCTAAATCATCTTTAATATTGGAAGCTTGCTTAAAATTTTTAACTGCTAGTTTATAATCTTCTTCTTCTAAATACATCTTACCCCGTTTTAAATAGCGTTGATAATTTTGTTGTCTGTGATTACTAATCCACTTAGTAATTCCCCAGACTCCTAAAATTACTAAACCTCCTACTCCTACCTTCTTTAGGGTTTGCTCATTATCAGCACTAAATTCTTGGGCTACAGCATAATCAGAGCCTACAAAACTAACAGTTAAAATTAATAATAAACCAATAATTAATAATTTTTTCCGCATCTAATTAGCGCCCCCTTAATTTAAAAAAATAATTACCTTGCAGGCAGTAAAGATATTATTAGTTTGACCAACTTGCCTAACCTGTCTAGCTTGGTCAGCAGCTAAAACTATATCTGTTTTGTAATCCCCTTTCATCCGCTGAGCATTAACAACCAAGGGATTATTTCCTATTCTAGAATTAGCTTTAGCACTAGCTAAACTTCTACTATATCCTACAATTCCATCAGTAATTACTCCTTCGGAGTTGATAACATCCATCCCATAAACTAAATTACCATTTCCACTATAAACCTTAGGGGCTAAAGCTGCTTCAACATCTAAATTCAAAGTGTTAATAATAATTCCGGTATAATCTTGGGCCAAATTACCAGTTGAATTATTAACTTGTTGCTGCTTAGACTGGTTATTTGCTCCTTCTAGCTCAGGAAAAATAGCTTTCAGCACGCCATTTGGCCCATAAAATTTAACTTCCATTACTACCTTATAAACTTCCTGCTTAGGATTTTCTTCTTTAATAATGCTAGCATCTTTAATTACCCCAGACAACTTCTTGTTTACTACATTAGATTCTATTTGAGCGTTTTTGATTGTTTGGCTAGAATCAATTTGGACTCCATTAATAGTTTCTAACAACCGTCGTTGAGCTAAAGTAATAGCAGCTTCTCTAGCCATTAGTTTAGCTTGGGCATCATTATTAATATAATCAGGTGCTACACCATAACCTTGAGCTTTAACTACTGATTTCTCCCAATTAACTTCTGCCTTCTTATTTTCATTACTAAATAAATCATCAGCTTGACTAACCTCAGCCCCTACACCTAAAACTAGACTCAGGATCAATAAAAATGTTACAGAATAGATACCTAATCTCTTAAACACTCTAATCACCTCTCTATTATTTAATCTTTAGCAATAACTTTGCTACCTCCAGAATATTACTTCTTCTTATAAATTTACTAGTTCTCCGTTACCATGTAAATTCCTCTTTTAAAAGAAAAATAAAGTAAGCAGGAGTAATAACTACCCCTCATTAAAAAAGAGCCTAGCCAATAGGCTAGACTCTAATTGCTTAATTATTCAGTTAAATAATCTGATAAAACAGGAATTACCTGCTTTTTCCGAGATAAGACTCCCTCTAAATAAACTTCAGTCTCCTCTGTCTCAACTTCAAAGGCCTCAGCAATAATATCTTGCGTATCGGCTGGGAATAATAATAGACTTCCCTCAGCTAAGATATCCGTTACCATTAATACTAAAAATTTATATCCTCGTTCAGCAATTAAGTTATTAATTTCAGCTAAGATATCTTCTTTAATATCAGCAACTTCATTAACATCCATAATCTCAATCTGGCCAACGCCAATAGTCTCGCCAGCAAACTCATATTCTTTATAATCATTAGTAATTAACTCTTTTGGTTCTAACTGACTAACAACTGAACCAGCTTTAAACATTTCTTTACCATACTCTTCAATATTTACACCTAGTTGAGTAGCTAACTTATTAGCAATCTTTTTATCAGTCTCCGTACAAGTAGGAGACCGGAAAATAACTGTATCAGATAAGATAGCTGATAATAATAAGCCAGCCATCTGATCAGCAATTTCTACTCCCTGCTCTTGATAAAGTTTAGTTACAATCGTAGCAGTGGAACCTACTGGCTCATTCCGGAAATAAATAGGATTACCAGTCTCAATATCACCAATCCGGTGATGATCAATAATTTCTTGAATTGCTGCCTCTTTTACACCAGCAATTGCTTGGCTCTGTTCATTATGATCAACTAAAATAACTTCTGCTCCTTGCTCAAGTTCTTCCACTAACTGAGGAGCCTCCACCCCAAACTTGTCCAGAATAAACTCCGTCTCAGCATTTACCTTACCAGCTCTAATTGGTTCTACATCTGCTCCTAACTCCTGTTTTAAATTAGCATAAGCAATAGCAGCACAAATAGAATCAGTATCTGGATTCTGATGTCCTACAACATATGTACTCATTTTTTCCTCCCCTTTCTTTCTTTTAATTTACAGTTTACAGTTTACAGTTTATAATTGATAATTAAAAACATTTATATCAGCTATCTGTCGTCTGCTGTGTGCTATCAGCCAATTCAAAACTTTTAAATTCAAAATATAAACCTTTATAATTCCTGTTTTCTAAGGGATTATAAACTATATCTGTGATTTTGAATTGAAGGGTTTGAATTAGCACACGGCACATAGCAGACAGCTGATAGCTGTGGCACGAAAGTGCCACTTTATATCACTTAACTTTCTCTAATTGCGCATACTCCACTGCTAGTGCCTTAATTCCCTCCTGAGGAAAGGAAACTTTGATCCGTTCTAAACCATCACTAGTAGTTACATTAATGACTGTACCTTGGCCCCAGCGTTGATGGGCTACTTTATCTCCAGCAGAAAAGGTAGTTGCTTCTGCTGTCTCCTGCTTAGTTTCTTCCTGATCATCAGGAGTAAATAGGTGTTCTGGAATATCACCAATAAACCGGGAAGGATCCTTAAACTTAGTCCTCCCATACATCTTCCGCCGCTGAGCATGGGTTAAATACAATCTTTCTTCAGCGCGAGTAATTCCTACATAACAGAGTCTTCTTTCCTCAGCTAACTCCTGCTCATTATCTAAAGATCTATTATGGGGTAGAAGACCTTCTTCCAGGCCGGATAAAAAGATAACTGGAAACTCCAATCCTTTAGCACTATGTAAAGTCATCAAGACTACAGATTCTTGGTCTTCATCTAAATTATCAATATCTGATAATAAAGCTACTTCCTCTAAAAACTCACTTAATCCACTAGCAGGATTTTCTTCACCAAATTGCTCCATATGAGTTAGTAATTCCCGAATATTATTAATTCTATCCTGGGCTTTATCTGTATTCTTAGCTTGTAGTTCAGCTAAATAACCTGTCTCGGTCAATAACTCCTCGGTTAAAGTCAAGACGGAGACTTCTTCGCTTCGGTCTCTAAAGTAAGTAATTAATTCTCTAAATTGGGCCAAATTATTGCTAAACCGAGTACTAATACTATCTATCTGATCTAAATCCTGCATTGCTTCTAACAAACTACTAGCTTGACTACGCGCATAATCCTGTAACCGCTCAAAGGTAGTAGCTCCAATCCCCCGCCGCGGTACATTAATTATCCTAGCTAGACTAACATCATCAGTTGGATTATAGATTACCCTTAGATAAGCTAGAATATCCTTAATCTCTTTACGTTCATAAAACTTAACCCCACCAACTATCCGATAGGGAATATCCCGGCGAAGTAAAACCTGCTCTAGAATTCTAGATTGCGCATTAGTTCGGTACAAGATAGCACAATCAGAATAGGATTTATCCTGGTTAGTTAACTGTTGAATTTGCTTTGCTATATAACTAGCTTCCTGTTGCGCATCCTGAGCTCGATATAACTCTAAAGGTGCTCCAGCTTCATTTTCGGTCCATAACTTTTTTTCTTTTCGGTAAGAATTTTGCGCTACCACCTGATAGGCAGCCTCTAAAATCTTCTTAGTAGACCTGTAATTCTGTTCTAGTTTAACTATCTTAGTAGTAGGATAATCCTCTTCAAAGCTTAAGATGTTACTAATATCTGCTCCTCTAAACCCATAAATCCCCTGGTCATCGTCACCAACTACACAAATATTATTGTACTTGGCTGATAATAAATGAAGGAATTTATACTGGGCCTGATTAACATCCTGATACTCATCAACTAAAATATATTTAAATTCTTCTTGGTAATAATCCAAAACTTTAGGATGCTCCTGGAATAATTCTACTGTCTTCATAATTAAATCGCCAAAGTCTAAGGCATTATTAGCTAGTAACCGCTTTTGATAGACAGGATAAACTCTATCTACTATCTGAGTAAATTGATCATCCGGCTGATAATTCTTAGGGCCAACTAGTTCATTTTTGAGACTAGAGATCTTTCTCATAACTGAAGTAGTATACTTTTGCGTATCAATATCTAAATCTCGTAAGATATCTTTGAGCAGACTCCGCTGGTCTGTAGTATCAAAGATAACAAAATTAGAATCATAACCTAACTTAGCAATCTCTCGGCGTAAAATCCGGACACAAATCGAATGAAAGGTCCCCATCCACGGAAGACTTTTCTCTCGATGTAATAACTCCTTAGCTCGCTCTTTCATCTCGGTAGCTGCTTTATTGGTAAAAGTAACTGTCAGAATATTAGTCGGATCAACATCATAATGATGAATTAGATAGGCAATCCGATGGGTCAAGACTCGTGTCTTTCCACTGCCTGCTCCTGCTAAAATCAATAACGGTCCTTGATTATGTTCTACTGCCTCTTGTTGGGCAGAATTTAATCCAGTTAAAATATCCATCCTATTCCTCCTAAATCTAGTTTCTCTAATATTATAACTTAGAATGAGCTTTTTGTCTAACATTCAGTAGTACAATTTTACAAGCAGGTTTCAAGGGCTTTCTTCCTTCAGATACTTTCTTTGTTCGTTTCATTCCAGGTGAAATGAGATTAACCAAATAGTAAATTTGCTTGATTCAATCTCATTTCACCTTCCATTTCACACCCGTGAACAAAGAATTTATAAGCTCAGTGCGAAAGTCACTCGAAACCTTTAAAAATCAGGCACTAAAAAGTTTAAATGTCGTTGCGAAACTCTTAGCTAGTAATTTGAAAAGAAAGGAGGAAAAATGAAAAAATTAATTATTTTCTTCGTTATCTGTTTGTTGATCATTAGTCTAGTAATTGGAGGAGTAATTAGCTTGTTTATTAAATTCAAGGAAGGCGGCATAGCTAACTCGGAGGAAAAATACCAACTACCTGAGGTTACCCTAGAGAGTATTGGAGGCCACCAAATTGCTTTTGATCAGCTAGAAGAGCCGACTATCTTATTCTTTTGGTTACCCAAATCAAAGAGTTGCCAGCTCCAATTAGAGAAGTTGGCCCAATTAAAAAAGGAAACTAACCACCAAGTCCAGATTATAGCTGTCGGAATCGGTGCTTTATCGGCTACAAAAATTAAAGATATTGCCCAACGAAAAAGAGTTGACTTCCCGCTAGTAATTGATACTAAAACTGAATTAACTAAACAACTGGAAATTACTGCTATTCCTGCTTTAGTCTTTTATCAACCCTATAACGAACCTTATACAGAAGTAGGACTCCAGGATAAACAGGAATTAACAAACTTAATCGAGGAACATCTTGGGGGAGGAGAAACTGCTAATTAAAAATAAAAAGGTAGTAAGACTCTAATTAGAGTCTTACTACCTTAGGTTAAGTATTACGCTGATTCTGCTTGGCCTGTTACTTCTTCTATACAATCAGAACAAATAAGCTTGTCTTTAAATTCAGTAACATCTCCTGCTTCACCACAGAAAACGCAAGCAGGTTCATACTTTTTAAAGATCACTTTATCTCCATCAACATAAATCTCCAATGGATCTTTAGTATCTATTCCTAATGTTCTTCTTAACTCAATAGGAATTACCATTCGACCTAAACCATCTACTTTTCTAACTATTCCAGTTGACTTCATTATTTTCACCCCTTATTACATATTTCGACATATTGCAACAAGGATTATATCAGTTATACCAACTTATGTCAAAAAAATTTCATCTTCCAGCTATATTTTTTCATTATTAAACAGCTATTATCATAATTAACAGAAAAGCAAAATTTAGTTTTTAAGTTGTTTTTTGGTTTTCCTTTATATATTTAATTATTAATTCATCTAATTCTTTGCTTGTTTTTTGTACTTCTAAATTAAGAAAATTACCATCTTTTCTACGAACTTTTTTAATTAATTCTTTTTTTTTACTCTCAATTTCATCATTCAATATTAATTACCTCCAAATGTCAATAACTAATCATAGTGATTAATACCATAATAACAATTATACTAAATATTTAAATTTATTCCAAACAAAAACTAAAATTTTTCAGTTAGAATAATTTGTTATTTAAGTTATGGGCAGCAGTAAAAGAGGTAAAAGATAGGAAAATTAAAGGATAAGAAATAATTAAAATTATAAGGAAATTTTTGCAGGAATTAAAAAAGTAGTTAAGAAATATTCAATTAAAAATTAATTATTTTATATTTAGTGAAAAAAATAACATTATTATCTGAATGAGTATAATATCATTTTAAAATAATTGGAGGGATAAAAATGAGTAGATCAATGAATGAATCATCTGGATTACATTCTTCTTTTTACTATTTGAATAAGGAACATCTTTTTGTAAATATATATAATTATATAATAGATGCAATTAAAAATAAGAAGTTAATATATATATCAATGAAGCCTGAATTATACCATGAACTGATAAATAAAACAACATTATCTCCAAAATTTAGGACAAAAATCGAATTTCACTCTGTTAAAAAATTAATTACAGATTATAAAAAGGGTCAAAACTCAATAAAAGAAAATATTAAAAAACAAGAAAGTCTAAATAATAACTATACTGGTATCAGATGGATTGGTCAACCTTCATATATAATCCAAAAAACCTCAAAAAAAGATTTTTTGGACTGGGAGCAACAGTTGACAAAATCATTTAAAGAAACAAATTCTTCAATGCTTTGTATTTACAATTTTAATGATTATCTTGAAAATGAAGATATTATAGATGAAAAAATAATTAATGAGTCTTTAAAAACTCATTCTCATATATTAAATCAGTTCAGATTTAAAAAAAGAGAGAATCTATTCCAAAATTAAAACCTTAAATATAATTATAGATTAGGTTGTTGAATAAAAGATTTTTCCAGTAATAAACTGTTTTATTTTCACAATATATTTCAGCCGTTTGCCATTCAGTCAGCCTCATGCTTTCTTCATTCTCGAAACTTAACCCTTACATCATCCTGATACGGGTTAAGTTTAAGAGTCACTCTCTAAAATATATTGTTTATAACAACTCCAAATTAATTATTCAACAAGGTATATAGATAAAAAAAAGCTCCAGCCCTGAGACTGGAAGCTTAAGCTAAGATATTTCGAGCAATAACTACTCCGGAAGCAGAAGCTTGCATTAAACCACGAGTTACTCCAGCTCCATCACCACCGGCGTATAAATTAGAGATTTTAGTTTCTAAATTATCTTTAAGCTGTAACCGCGAAGAATAAAACTTGACTTCTACTCCGTACAATAAAGTATGTCGCGAATAGACTCCCGGACAGACTTCATCTAGTGCTTGTAACATCTCATCTATAGCAGTTAAATGACGATACGGCAAGACTAAACTTAAATCTCCTGGCGTAGCATCCTTTAAAGTTGGTTCTACAATACTCCGCTTAATTCTTTCTGACGTAGAACGTCGCCCATCTAAAAAGTCACCTAATCTCTGGACTAAGACTCTACCACCTAATAAATTAGCCAGTTTAGCTATATCCTGACCATAAGTAATTGGTTCCTTAAAAGGTTCAGTAAAGGTTTTACTAACTAATAAAGCAAAGTTAGTATTTTCTGTCTTCCGAGTAGCATGACTATGGCCATTGACAGTAATCAAACCATTATTATTTTCATTGACCACTTCCCCATTAGGACACATACAAAAAGTTCTGACTCGATCATCAAAAGTAGGAGAGTGGTAGATAAATTTGGATTCATAGACTGCATCAGTTAAATCTTCCATTACTGCTGCTGGCAGTTCCACTCTAACCCCGATATCAACTGGATTAATCTTAGTTGGAATTCCTAATTTGTCTGCTTCAGAAGCTAACCACTCTGAGTTCTCTCGACCAGGAGCTACTACTATATTAGAACCTGTTATTTCCGCTCCTTGGTCTGTTCGAATCCCAGTTGCTGTCTCTTCTTCGGTTAGAATATCAGTTACCCGGACTCCTGTCTTAACTGTTACTCCTTGCTCCAGTAAATAATCCTTCATATTACTTAAGACAGTTTGACTATAGCCAGTTCCTAAATGTCTAATTTCAGACGGAATAAAATCCAGCTCAGCCAAGGTTGCTTGCCGATTAATCTCTTCTTGAACTTCAGCACTAGGTCCATAAATCTTATCTGGGGCCCCAAAGTGACAGTAAGTTTGGTCAGCATAATCAATTAACTCATCTAATTTTTCTGAACCTATATAATTGTCTAAATTACCACCGATATCACTGGAGAGAGTTAATTTCCCATCACTATACGCTCCGGCTCCACCCCAGCCACAGACAACTGAACAATTATTACAGCCAACACAATTAATATTCTGACTCTTCTGAGGACAATCACGTTGGTCAATATCTCTACCTTTTTCGACTATCATAATCTCTAAATCACTGTTGTCAACTAACTCCAAAGCAGTAAAGATACCTGCTGGGCCAGCCCCTACAATTACTACATCATACTCTGCCATCAAATCATCCCTTTCGCAAGCAATAAATAATCCTTAGTTAAAACCCACTAATGATATTACCAAATTCTACTCCCATAGTCAAGCTAAATCTTAATATTTTATTCGTAAATTCAATAATTGTTCGTGTTTATTTAAAAGGAGATGCTTCAACAGCAGAATTAATCAACCGTAATAAATAGATATAGAGGATAGCTACTAGAGCATAGACTACATAACTAGAGATAAATCTACCTAAGACTAAAAAATCATAGACACCATGTAATAAAATCACCTGGACTAGACCAAAATAGATCAAAGAACTATTTTCTTCCATCTTAGCTCGGCCTAAGTAATACCCCATAATCCCGGAAAAAGAAGCATGAAGCAAACTAGTAATCACTGCCCGGGATAAACCAACTTGGTAACCAAAGAGTCCTGTATAGAGTAAATTTTCCACAGCAGCAAAGCCTAAACCTGCTGAAACAGAATAAATAATCCCGTCCATAACTTCATTAAACTGATCGGATTTGTAGATAGTAAACCGAATAACAGCAAACTTAGCTACCTCTTCTACTAGACCAATAACTCCTATTGTTAAAAATAACAAGACTACTAAATTAGGAGGGCGAGACATCAAATCAGAAAAAGGATACTCTACCAATCCTACAGGAATAACTGCTAGTGCTCCATATAAAAAAGCTAGTAAAATCAATCTCACTGGCTCAGGTTCATATTTATCCTTCCGGTAGAAGAAATAAACCCATAATAAACCAGGAACTAGAGATACAGCTAATACCAAAAACGGATTCATACTTATCCTCCTAAAAGTAACATTATTGTTATTATTATATCTCCAGTCTGAAATAATTATTCTCTAAATAAAAAAAGTAGTGACATAGTCGTCAGCTGTCAGCTATCTGTCGTCAGCTAGTTCAAGTTCAAAACAATAGCTCCAACCCATCCTAAAATCTAGGAGTTAATCCTACAAAAAGACAAAAATAAGAATTATAAGCAAGGCAATAATTCCTAAAACACCAAACAGAATAAATACTTCCTGATCAAGATCAAAACCTGAACTAGTATCTTCCTGCTTAGTAACCATATCTTCCTCAGGAATTGCCAATTTAACCTCAGGGTCAACGACTAACTTCCCATAGATATTCTGTTTAAATCTAACTGATATCTTATAACGATCCAATTCCTGGTTATACTCGATACCTTCAAGCACACCTGTTACTTGGCCCCGCTCCTGTTGTAATAAATCAGCAATATCCTGACCTACGCTACGATTATCAACAACCTGGACTACTACTCTATCCTGCAACTGCAGATTAGTAATCTTTTTCCCTCGGACAGCAGAAATAACCGGGGAACACTTTAGTACCAATTTAGCATTCAGCAGCCCATCATCTTCTGGCTCTACTTCTTTTTCTTCTGCCTCTTCTAGCTGCTCTTCCTCTTCGGCTGGTTCCTCGGTTGTAAATAAATCCGGATACTTCTCTTTAACCTCAGATTCAGTAATTGATTCTAACTCCAGATTAATCTTAATTGTTTCCTGGATGATTGTTTCTAACTTTTCTTTAAATATTTCTGTAGCCGCCTCTAATCTCTCCTCCGCAGTTAATAATTGATCTATCTCAGCTGTAGTGAGACTAGAAACTAATTTTTCTTTACTTTTAGAACTTCTATAATCAGTAATTGAATTATTAATCACTTCTATAAACTGATCTAAAGAAACACCTAACTGGATATCTATTCCTTCATCAGTTACTAACAGATCTAATCCTGTCATATTCTCCTCTGTTAAATCAAGAATACAACTAAGTAAACCATAAGTCTTATTCCGCCCGCCATAATTAAACTTACCTTTAATCCACAAGTAATCACTTTCTCGGGCCTTAGTTACCTCTGTAACTTCTTCCTCTGTAACCTCTGAATTCTCCATAAGTTATCACCCTTAGACGCATTTTTAGCTGTTAATTATGTATTTAGATACTTTTCTTCTTTTACCTTGTTTAGGAAGAT